>DASPSM010000799.1:0-5523 GCA_035623955.1 Planctomycetaceae bacterium | reverse complement strand
TGCCGCGGCGCGGGCACGGCCCTCGCGCAATAACTCGAAGGCGAAGTCGATTTCCTGCGCTTTGAAGAACTCTCCGTCGACCAGCGCATTGTGCACGGCTTGCCAGAAGATCTCGACGTCGGGAAGAAGTGCCTGCACGCGAGCCGATTGATACCGTCCGAGCGCCCCGATCTCCTCGTGGAGCGCGTCGAGCTCCTTTTCGAGGGAGGCTCGCATGTCGGCCGGGACCGGAATTCCCGCGGGCGGGATGCGTTTGGGCGCTTTGGGTGCCGGTGGCGCGGGCTTAGGCCCGTCCGCTGCCGATGGTGTGCACGGCCACGCGAACACGAACAGTGCCAGGCCGGCAGTCGCGACACACAGACGCAGATTCGATGGACGCCCGGGGAGCGCGGAGCGGGCTCTCAGACGCGGCCTCATGCGTAACACCTGCTTCTGTTGTCACGGCAAGGAACTGGAGATCAGCAAGGCGACGTCCCCCCAAGGCTCGTCGCCGGCCGGTTTGGGACCGATTTCAAACTCGAGGGTGAGCAGGTTGGTGGGTTCAAGCGCGCGGGTGGGAAAGATGGTGCGACCAGCGGGATCACCGGCCTGCAACCCCAGTCTCTCGCCATTGAGCGAGACTTCCGCTCCTTCGGGCAATTCGTCCACGACGAGCGAGACCCGGTCGCTCGGACCCAGATTCGTCGGCCGATGAAAGCGCCGGCTGAGCCGCACGCGATGCGTGCCGATCTCGAGCAGCTCGCCCCACCGCGCGGGAAGCCGCACGGTCCGGGCGGGCCTCTCCGCCGATGCCGCTGGCTCCAACAGCCAGGGGCCGCGGAGTCGAATGCGATGGGCCGTCATGTTCGCTTCTGGCATGGTCCTCGTTTTTGATGATAAGGACGCTCGGAGGGGTGTCCAAGTGTCGCTTCGCCCGACCTGCAATTGTTAAGGGCTACGGCCGCAATTTCGGCCCTGCCGCGGGCTTGCGCCAACGAATTCTTCACACGCTGCGCAGCCGAAGTCGCGCTAGCGTCTTAAGATGAGAGCGACTATACTCCCAGCCCAACCCGGACCCGGGACAGTCCGGCGGCCGGCCGAATCGCGCGAGAGCGCGGTTTCGAGCCGAGTATTCCGAGCCGGATGTTTACAGCAGTGGGTCGAGGACTGAACGCGAATTTCGATTCGGTTCCTTGACGGGGGGCGTTCGCCAGGCTGCCAGCAGCGTGCCAGCGGACTTCTCTACAAGGTCGAGCGATGCATCAATCCACGGTCCGCGTCGACGGCATGCCCGATGCCGGCCCGACCGATCAAGAAATCTCTCAGTTGCGCAATGAGGCGTCCCAACAGCCGGCGCAGCACGTCCCCTCGACGACCGAGTGCGCCAAGGCCGGCGTGTTCACGCTGAGGCGAAAAACCTGTTCGCTGATGGGAGTGCAAATCGTCGGCACGGGTTCCTACGTCCCCGAGAACGTCGTCACCAACGCCGACCTGCTGCGCGAGAACGGCTTCGACCCCGACTGGATCGAGCAGCGTTCGGGCATCCTGGAACGGCGACGCGCTCCGGCCGACCTGGCGACGAGCGACCTGTGCGTCGAGGCAGGAAAACGGGCCATGGCCGCGGCCGGAGTGCGGCCCAAAGATATCGACCTGCTGATTGTCGGCACTTTTACGCCCGATCACTTTTGCCCTTCGACCGCGTGCCTCGTTCAGGACCGCCTCGGATTGGCCGTTCCCGCCTTTGACCTGTCGGCAGCCTGCTCGGGATTCATGTATGCCCTGTCGACGGCGGCCCAGTTTGTCGCCACGGGGAACGCCACGACCGCCCTGGCGCTGGGAGCCGACACCAATACGCGGTTTATGAATCCGGTCGACCAGCGCACGTTCCCTCTGTTTGGCGACGGCGCGGGAGCCGCCGTCGTCACCAAGGGGACGCCCCAACAAGGGCTGTTGTGCTATCAACTGGGCGCCGACGGAAGCGGCGGGCCGCTGTTGGTGATTCCGGCGGGAGGCACGCGCGAGCCGGCGACGCACGAAGGCGTTGCCGCGGGCCGGCAGTACGTGCATATGGACGGTCGCAGCGTTTTCAAATGGGCCGTCCGCGCACTCACCGACACGATCCAACTCGTGCTCGAACACTCGAATCTCGGCGTCAATGACGTGTCGCTATACCTCTTGCACCAGGCGAACCAGCGGATCATCGACGCGGCTGTCGAGGCGCTCTGCATTCCGCGCGAGCGGATATTCAACAACATTCAGCGCTACGGCAACACCTCGGGCGCATCGGTTCCGATCGCCCTCGACGAAGCCTTCCGCGCGGGCCGCATCCATCCCGGCGACACCCTCCTCTTAAGCGGCTTCGGCGCCGGACTGACGTGGGGCACGGCGATCTTTCGCTGGTAGTCCACCGGGCCACGCCCGAATCTTTGCGCCGGACGAGAGTTCCTCCACCGCGCTACGCGTTCGCGCGACGGTCATCTATATTGGGGGATAAGCAGCGAAGTTGAAATCCGAGAGAGCGATCCGATGAAACTCGGCATAGTGACCTACCAATGGGGTGCGAACTGGGACCTGCCCACTCTCATCAAATATTGCGCCGAGGCCGGTTATGCCGGGGCCGAGTTGCGAACCACGCACAAGCACGGGGTCGAGGTTTCGCTCAATCGGGATCAGCGCGCGGAAGTGCAGAAGCGATTCGTCGATTCGGGCGTGGAACTGATCGGGCTGGGGTCGGTGTGCGAATTCCACAGCAACGATCCGGCCGTGCTCAAGAAAAACATCGAGCTCACGAAAGAGTTCATCATTCTGTCGCATGACGTCGGGGGGAGCGGCGTGAAAGTCCGCCCCAATGGACTCGTCAAAGGCAAGGACCGCCATGGGACGGCCCAGCAGATCGGTACGGCCCTCCGCGAATGCGGGCAGTTCGCCGAGGGTTACGGCATGGAGATCCGGCTCGAAGTGCATGGCAAGGGGACGTCCGATCTGTCGCTGATCGAGGAGATCATGAGGGTTGCCGACCACCCGAGCGTGGGCGTTTGCTGGAACTCCAACGCGAGCGACGTGGTCGACGGCTCCGTGAAAACGAGTTTCGATCGGGTCAAAAAACGGCTCGGCCGGACTTGCCACATCAACGAGCTGTACTCGGGCTATCCGTATCGCGAGTTGTTCTCGCTCTTGCAAGCGGCATGCTTCGAGGGATATTGCCTTGCCGAATGCCAGCCCACCGCGGATCCCAAACAGGTCATGCGGTATTACCGCGCCTTGTGGGAAGAGATGTGTCGACCCACCGCCGGAGATCGCACGCGGCCGGCCTGATCGAGCGAGCAGCCGATATCTCTCACGGTGCCGGCGAAGGCGGAGAGCTTGTCGGCGGAGTTGGATTGATCGCCGGCACTTGTTGACTGGACGGCGGATCGGAGCGCGGACTTTCCGGCGCGCCGACGCCCGGGACGCGGCGTGGTCCGGCTGCAAAATCTCCCTCGGGCGGGCGCTCGATCACCGGTTGATCGGAGGCGGCGACTCCCACGAACGGCCGCAGCTCGTCCTTGTCCTCGCGCGGCGGTGGAAAGACCTCGCGGAAGTCGGTCGCGTCGTCGACCTGCCTCAGCAGGAGATAAATCACGGTCGTCGCCGTCCAGAAGAAGCTGCCTGCGAATCCCGCCACGAGCAGTCCCACAAATTGCAGCCAGGCCCCCGCCACGTACATGCCAAAGCCCGTTGTCGCCGCGGGCTCGCTGCTGATGAGCCCGGGCCCGCCGACCGAGCCGGGCGACCCGAAAAGCATCACCGCTGCGCGGGAAGCCCCCAACCCCGACGCGACGCCCGCCGCCGAAAGATAAACCACCAGCGAGGCCACCAGCGAAATAAAGGTCGTGACAAGCGCCCCGTACGTGAGTGCCACAATGGCGAACCACAAATAGTGCCAGGGGCGCGTAAAGACGTAGCTGTACGAGCGGCTGAAGGCGTCGAAACCGTCGCTGGCTTCTACGCCAATCGTCGCGTACATCAGCGGCCAGCCGGCGACCGCGGCGATCAAAATCAGCGCCATCAAGAAACCGAATGCCAGCTCGAGGCCCCACAGCAATCCCAGCACCGGCTGCCCGACGTAAGGAATGCGTCCGATCCATCCGCCGATTGTGCAAAGCAGCCAAAACGCGCCGATCCCCGCGACGGGCAGCAAGGCGGCCGTCATATACGAAAAGAAATTCTCGAAGGAGAACCGCAGCGCGCCTGAAAAGGCCATCGGCGCATCGGTGGCTTGTTCGACTGCGGCAATCCGCGTCATCGCACCACCCAGCACCGACCAGACGCACAGCGCCCATAGGAAACGGGTCCACGCCAACGCCTTCTCGCTCCAGGTTGCCCCCGGCTGCAGAATCGTCCGCGCCGGCTCGAGTACAGTTCGCGCAGGCTGCAAGAGCCGCTCCCAGCGCAATGCGATCCCCGTCAATACTTCCCAGGGGTTGCGTACGACTTTCGCAGGCAGCTCGACGGGGTTGTCGGCAGCCGGGCGGTCCCACTGGTAGGCAGCGTGCGACGCAGACGCCGTTTTACTGGAAGGAGCGAACGGAAGGCTCGTAAAGACGGCGTCGCCGACCGACAAGGCGACGATCGCCACACAGCTCAGCGTCAGCATCCGCAGGTCGATGGCGGTGCGGAAGACGCGGAACAGCCGCACCCACGGAAAGACCCGTTTCCAATCGATTTTGCCGAGTTCGACGACGGTATCCGGCATGGGCAGCGGAGATCGGACTCTGGGATGTGATCGCTTGGAGCACCAAAGCTCAATTATATTGCGCAATGGACTCGCGTGCCGCGACCGAAATTCGAGGGGCTTAGTGACAGATTCTTGGCTGTCGCCCTCAGTGAGAAGACTACTTATTGGGGATCTCGAGCACGCCGTTCCAACCCGGCGGCGGAACGCGATTGTGCTGGGCGATGACCACCCCCAAAAAATCCTGGGCCCGGTCGCTGGCCGGCATGCGATGCAGATCGTGATAGGCCTCTTCCCAGCGGCCGGCAATGAAGTGCCCGACTGCCTGGTCGAAATGCGTGACTTGCTCGTCACTCAGGGCCCCGTCCGCGGATGCCGGCGGCAAAAGCTCGCTGACGACGACGGGCGTCTCGATCCCGTACGGCAACACTTTCGCGAGTCGGCGGGTGCGTCCTTCACGCCGGTCCAAATGCGCGTTGGCGATGGCCGCCGTGGCTTCGTCAATCACGATGGGCACGCGCAATTGCCTGGTCATTCCCTCGAGCCGGCTGGCCAGGTTCACAACCGGTCCGAAGACCGTGACCTTCACCTGTTCGGCGGTGCCGATCTTTCCCGCGACCGCCCGCCCGTGCGCGATGCCGATTCCCACCTGAAAGTTCTTCAGCGGATGATCTTGCCGCCCGAACGTCTCTTGAAACGCCGCGCGAATTCCAAGCGCGGCCCGGCACGCGTCGAGAGGCGACTCGGGGGATGACAGGGGCCAGCCCCAGAAGCCCATCGCAGCATCCCCTTGGAAATCGCCCGTGACTCCGCCGTGCTTGAGGATCTGG
>DASPSM010000794.1:0-5320 GCA_035623955.1 Planctomycetaceae bacterium | reverse complement strand
GCTGAAAGCCCAGTCACAATCGCAAGGGCAAAAAAAAGGCGCTGATGGAAAAAGCACCCAGAATCAGACGCATCTCGGCCTCGGGCAATTCGGCGCACCCGTCTTCAGCAGCACGCCGCCTCTGAGCGCTAAGCCGCCGGCGGCCGCAGGAGTAGCCGCGCCCGCCCCAGAGGCAGCCTCGACGCCACACTCGCCCGGCACGCTTTCGCTCGCCTTCGCCATTCCCGAAGAGGGGCAAAAGCTCGTGTTCACCAAAGTCGGCGGTGATCCCAAGCTGACGGTTGAGCTGCGTCCGCGCAAGTCGCTGGAACTTTTGTTCGGCGTCTTGTGGATGCTTCCCTGGCTCTTCCTGTTGATCCTGGCGATGATCCTCTTTGGTCGCAATCGGTACGCTCCAGCGGCGCGGCGACAACTGCCATTTGGGCTGATCGCCGTGGGGTTGCTCTTATATCTGTTGCTTCCCGCTCCCGCCTCTTTCGTAGGACTCGTGTTCGTCGCGGCGGGGACCGTGCAGGCCAGCGTGATGCGGCACCGCCAGGTTGCGAGTCGATGAGCGCGGCTGCCGACGATTTTGCGAGGAATTCAACGACCTCGATCGCGCTCGATTCGATCGTGCTCCTGCCACATTTTGACGCGCGGCAGCCGTTTCGCGCCGCCTTGACCCGCGCCAGAGCCGCTGATATCGTGGCAGAGCGAGGCTGCGCATCCGGCCCGATTTTTGCTCTGGCTCTTCCGCGAACGGTGCCCTGCAAGGGCAGCCGCTGGCGATCCCCCTTTTTGCCTGAGGCGTTCCATGTCGGAAGCTCAACTGCCGCTCGAAGACGCTCCCACGGAGTTGCCGCCCAGCGCGCCCGTGAAAGTCGGACACAAACGCCTGAAGACGTTGGGGGGGGTGTTTGTGCTCTTGATCGCGTTCATCGGCTACTTGTATTGGTCGACGGTGCACGACCAGAACGTGACGGCGCAGATTCAACAGGAGTTGAAGGCCGAAGGCGTTCAGCTCTTCTTTTCGGAAGCGGAGCCCAAGGAAGCGAGTTTTTCGCCGTTTCAGTCGCTGACGCCGACCGTGCGGATTCTGGCGCCCGACGGGAACGTCACCGACCAGCTGTTGAAGCGAATTCGGGACATCAACCTGGATCTCGGCCTGATGCTGAACAACTGCCCCATCACCGACGAAGGGCTTGCGTTATTCGAGGGCAAAAAGAACGTTCGCTGGCTCGAGCTTCGCAAGACCAAAATTACAGACGAAGGGCTCAAGCACCTGCGCGGAACGGATCTCGAATCGCTCGACATCTCGACGACCAGGATCGACGACGCTGGACTGGCCAATCTCGCCGAACTCAACTTCCCGAATCTTAAAACGGTGGCGTTGGAGGGGCTGAAAAACGTGACGGACGACGGCATCGCGCACCTCGAGCGCTTCAAGCAGCTGGAATTCCTGTCCGTCGCCGGGACCAAAGTTACGCCCAAAGGGATCAAGCACCTCAGAAGCAAGCTCCCAAACCTCACGATACTTTCCGGCACGTGAAACGGGCTTACCAAGACCTCCGCGATTCGCACAACGGCCTGTGCGTTCAGCCGGACCGATGCCCCCGCGTCTGGGAGAGACCGGCGTTGACGTCCGATTTCGCATGACCGGGTTTGAATGGGCCGATTGCGGCACAACACGGCTCTCCCTCGCTGAACCGATCTTCCGGCGGACGATGCCGGCACGCTGGCCGTTCGAAAAGGCGCAATGAGGCGTATCTCCCGTCTGCTGGTTGCCAATCGCAGTGAGATCGCGATCCGCGTCTTTCGGACGGGGCACGAGCTGGGAATTCGCACGATCGCGATCTACGCACACGAAGACCGCTTCGCCCTGCATCGATTGAAAGCCGACGAAGCCTATCCCATCGGCCAGCCGGGCGAGCCGATTCGCTCGTATCTCAACATCGACGCCATCGTGGCGCTGGCCAAAGAGCGGAACATCGACGCGATTCACCCCGGCTATGGCTTCCTGTCGGAGAACCCCGAGCTGGCCCGCGCCTGCGCGGCTAACGACATCATCTTCGTCGGCCCGCGCGTCGAACTCTTGGAGCAGCTGGGTGACAAAATCGCCGCCCGTGCCGTCGCTGAGCGAGTGGGCGCGCCGATCCTCTCGGGCAGCCGCCAGCCGCTCAAGAGCGCGGCCGCTGGGCACAAGGCCGCCGAGAAGCTGGGCTATCCCGTGATCATCAAGGCGTCCAAGGGGGGCGGCGGTCGCGGGATGCGCGTCGTGCGGGCCGGCTCCGAATTCACGAGCGCCTTCGAGCAGGCCCAGCGCGAATCGCAGGTCGCCTTCGGATCGTCCGACGTCTTTCTGGAAAAATACATCCCACGCGCCCGCCACATCGAAGTCCAGCTGATGGGCGACCTGCGCGGCAACCTCGTGCACCTATACGAGCGCGACTGCTCGATCCAGCGCCGCCATCAGAAAGTCGTCGAGATTGCCCCGGCCCCGTCGCTCGATCCCGCGATTCGCCAGAAGGTCTGCGACGCGGCGCTGGCCATCGGCCGGGAGCTGCGCTACGAAAACGCCGGCACCGTCGAGTTCCTCGTCGACGCCGACACTGGCGACTTCTATTTCATCGAGGTCAATCCACGAATCCAGGTCGAGCACACGGTGACCGAGGAGGTCACGGGGATCGACATCGTCAAAGCGCAGATCCTCGTCGCCCAAGGGCTTCCCCTCTCGGATCCGGAAATCGGTCTCGGCTCGCAAAGCGCCGTGCAAACGACGGGGTTTGCCGTGCAGTGCCGGGTGACCACCGAGGATCCCGCGAACAATTTCGTTCCCGATCATGGGCGGATCGCGGCATACCGCTCTGCCGCCGGGATGGGCATTCGACTCGACGCGGGGACCGCGTTTTCCGGCGCGGTCGTCACGCCTTATTACGACTCGCTCTTGGTGAAGGTGACGGCCCGCGGCCGGCGCTTCGTCGACGCGGCCCGACGGATGGAACGCAGCCTGCAGGAATTCCGCGTCCGCGGCGTGAAGGTCAACGTTCCGTTTCTGATCCAGCTCATGCAACACCCGCAGTTTCTGGCGGGTGACTGCACGACGACGTTCATCGACAACACGCCCGAACTCTTTCGACTGCAGCGGCGTCGCGATCGGGCGACGCGGCTGCTGAGCTACCTGGCCGAAACGATCGTCAACGGTAACCCGTTGATGAAGGGGCGACCCGCCCCAGCCCGCCGCGCTCCGGCTCCCGTGCCACCGTTCGCTGCCGACGGTTCGATTCCCGAGGGGAGCCGCCAAAAGCTCCAGCGCCTCGGTCCCGAAAAGCTCGCCCAGTGGGTGCTCAAGCAGAAACAGCTCCTGCTCACCGACACGACCTTCCGCGACGCGCACCAGTCGCTGCTGGCGACGCGCGTCCGCACCCGGGATCTGCTCAACGTTGCCGAGGCGTACGCGCAGCTTTGCCCCGATTTGTTCTCGATCGAAATGTGGGGGGGCGCGACGTTCGACACGGCGATGCGGTTCCTGAAGGAATCCCCCTGGCGGCGCTTGACCGACCTGCGCGAGAAGATTCCGAACATTCTGTTCCAGATGCTCCTCCGCGGATCGAACGCCGTCGGCTACTCGAACTACCCCGACAACGTGGTCCGGGAATTCGTTCGCGAGGCGGCAGCCGCGGGCATCGACCTGTTTCGCATCTTCGATTCGCTCAACTGGCTGCCGAATATGAAGGTGGCGATGGAGGCCGTGCTCAAAACCGGCACCATCTGCGAAGCAGCCATCTGTTACACGGGCGACATCCTCGATCCGGGCCGACCAAAGTACGACCTCAAGTACTACGTCACGCTCGCCAAAGAACTCGAAAAGATGGGAGCCCACTTCCTGGCCATCAAAGATATGGCCGGACTGTGCAAACCTTACGCGGCCCATCTGCTGGTCAAAACGCTCAAAAACGAAATCGGGATTCCGATCCATTTCCACACCCACGACACGGCTGGCATTCAGGCGGGTTCGATCCTCAAGGCGGCCGAGGCCGAGCTCGACATTGCCGACGGGGCGATGGCTCCCATGTCGGGGGGCACGTCGCAGGTGAATCTCAACACGCTCGTCGAGTCCCTGCGCTTCACGCCGCGCGACTCGGGGCTCGATGCCGTCGCTCTGGACGGCCTGGCCGATTACTGGGAAGCGGTGCGGCAGTTCTACACTCCCTTCGAGAGCGTCGAACTCGCGGCGACCTCCGATTTGTATCGCCACGAAATGCCTGGAGGTCAGTACACCAACCTGTTCGAGCAGGCTCGCGCATTGGGCCTCGCAGACCGTTGGGCCGAGGTTCGCCGCCGCTATGCCGAGGTCAACCAGCTCTTGGGCGACATCGTCAAGGTGACGCCGACCTCCAAATCTGTCGGCGATCTGGCCCTGTTTCTGGTCGCCAACAACCTCACCGTGGAGGATGCGCTCGACGAGCGGCGCGAGCTGGCGTTTCCGGAGTCGGTGATCGATTTAGTCAGCGGTCGAATGGGGCAGCCGCCGGGCGGATTTCCCAAGCGCGTGATCGGCCGCGTGGTGCGCGGGCGGGAAGCCGTAAAAGGTCGTCCCGGGGCGAGCCTCCCCGCAGTCGACCTCAAGCAGACGGCCGCCGACATGGTCCGATTTCTGCATCGGGAGCCAAGCAAGCATGAAATCCTGAGCTACGTCTTGTATCCCAAGGTCTTCGAGGAATTCGCCAAGCACCAGCGCGACTACTCGGACACCAGCGGCCTCTCGACGCCAGTCTTCCTTTGCGGCCCCGTTCCGGGCGAGGAGCTTTCCATCGACATCGAAGAAGGCAAAACGCTGATCGTGAAATACCTGACGACCGGCGACCCGCACGCCGATGGCAGCCGCAGTGTCTTCTTCGAGCTGAACGGCCAGCCTCGCGATGTGAGCGTTATCGACCGCTCAATCCAGCCACAGGAAGCCAAGGCTCGCAAAGCCGACCCGAACGATCCGCACCACGTCGGTGCCAACATGCCGGGCATGGTGGTAACGGTCGCCGTCCAACCGGGCGACCCGGTCGCCAGGGGTCAGAAGCTGCTGACGCTGGAAGCGATGAAGATGCAAACCAACCTGACGGCCGAGCGCGACGGCGTGATCGACGAAGTCCTGATCAAGCCCGGTACGCAAGTCGAAACGGGCGACCTGCTGCTGACGCTCAGGTAATTTGCGTCGGTCCCCTCGGAGCGGCTACGCCGTCTTCCAGCGCTCCATTTCGTCCCGCTTTTCCATCACCGGTTTTGCGCCAGGAGGGATCGGAAGGTACATGAAAGTGCCGGAGGCGGCTGCGACGAGGGCTCCTTCGCC
>DASPSM010000336.1:0-7668 GCA_035623955.1 Planctomycetaceae bacterium | reverse complement strand
CCTCGCCGTCGCGGCAATCGCCATTCTTGCGGTCCTTGCCAGCTGGCCCATGCCCGCGGTCCGACCACCCGCTCCTGCTCCCGATCAAAGCCTGGTAAGCGACCAACGCGGTACTGGACTCGAAGCCCCCGCCACTGGCGGCCGGGAGCATGAGCCGGCTCTCGAGTCGGCGCCCGCTCAAACAGAGAAAGCGCCGACTCAACCAGAAGTTCTCCCCCCTGCTGCCGGGCACGCGCAGACTCCCGTTGTGGCGCAAAGCCACCAACCCGCTGCTTTACCGGTGTCGGAGAGGGTCGCCTCGCCCAGCAAAGTTCGAGAGCGCGAAGCGGTGACCAGCTCCGAGGCAACGCCCGAGCGCGAGACCCAACCAAAGGACGTCGTCGCGTTTATCGATCGGAGATTGAAGACTGCCTGGAAGACGGCCGGCATCAAGCCGTCGCCCGTGGCCAGCGACGGCGAGTGGCTGCGCCGCGTGTATCTCGACATTGTGGGGCATATTCCGCCGGAAGCGGCCGTCGACGCGTTCTTGGAGCACGACACCCCGGCCCGGCGTTTGGAGGTCGTCGCCCAATTGCTCAAGGAGCCCGACTACGCCCGCAACTGGGCGACGATGTGGGCCAACCTGCTCGTGGGACGTCAGCCGCGCGCGCGGGGCGTCAGCCGGGAAATGCTCGAAAAATTCCTGCGCGACAGCTTTTCCTCGAACGTCCCCTGGAACGAAGTCGTCTACGAGCTCGTCTCCGCGGAAGGAACGCCCGAGCAGAATCCGGCGACCAACTTCCTGCTCGCCCACCTCAACAACGATGCCGTCCCGGCAACGGCCATCACGGCCCGGCTCTTGTTGGGCATTCAAGTCCAATGCACCCAGTGCCACGATCACCCCTTCCAAAACGATAAGCAGAGCCGCTTCTGGGAACTCAAAAGCTTCTTCCAACAGACCGAAATGGCCTCGAGCGCGCCGATGGGCGCGATGGGAACGGTCGACGCATCGACTTCCACTGTCCCCGAGCTTGTCTCGCGAAAAGTCGGCGGTCCGATCTACTACGAAACGCGGCGCGGAGAAATGCGCGTGGCCTATCCGGTCTACGCGGGTCACAAGATCGACCCCGGCCCATCGGTCAACCGCCGTCGGGAGCTGGCTCGTCTGATCGCGAAGGGGGACGATCGGCAGATCGCCCTGGCGGTCGTCAATCGCACCTGGCAGCACTTCCTCGGCTACGGCTTCACGCGCCCGGTCGACGACATGGGGCCTCACAACCCGCCGTCGAATCCCGAAGTTCTCGATCGGCTGGCCGACGAGTTCATCGCCTCGGGCTATGACCTCAAGCGGCTGTGCCGCTGGATCTGTTCGACCGACGCCTACCAGCGAACCAGCGTGTTCCGCCCCGAAAACCGGGCCGACGATCCGGCGACGGGCGCGCCCGCCGTTTTCAGCCGCGTGTACCTCAAGCCGATGACGGCTGAAGAGCTGTACGACTCGCTTCTGGTGGCGACGCGGGCCAAGTCCTCGGCCCGGACCGATTGGAACGACGCCGGCCGCCGCCGGCAGGACTGGGTGCGGCAGTTCGTGATCAACTACGGTACGGACGAAAACGACGAGGCGACCGTCCCCGCGGGCTCGGTCTCGCAGGCGCTGGTGATGATGAACGACTCGATCGTTCGCTCGGCCCTCGCCGTCGAGCCGGGGACGTTCCTCGACGACGTGGTCCACTCGCGCGCGAGCGACGTCACCAGGATCCGCCGCCTGTGCCGCTCGGCCCTGTCGCGCGACCCAAGGCCGGTCGAACTCAACGCCGCCCTCGAACAGCTGCGCGCCCAAGTGAGCGAGGCGGGGCCCGAAAAATCGCGGCAGGTCGCCGAGGCCGAGGCGCTGCAGGACATCTTTTGGGCGTTCCTCAACGCGAACGAGTTTGCGTTCGTGCATTGAGGCCCAAGTCGCTCAGTGCTTCTCTTTCAGCCCCGCCACGAGCGTTGCAATCTCGTCGTCGGTCAGTCGCTGCGCAGTTGCCCGCAACATCCACTCGAAATAGGACGTTTCCTGGACCGACTCGGGAATGCCGATGTTGCCGCGGGGGCTGGTGCCGCTGACGGCCGGCCGGCCGAACGCGTCGAGAATCACCATCCAAGGCAGCGTCGGCCCACTCGTCTGGTAGTCGTTCATGCCAAAATCGCGAATGGTCTCGAGCACCGCGGAGACATTCGGATAGCGGACATCGAGTTTCAGAACGACGTAGTCCTTCTCGATCAGGCTCTTGTACTGCTCGACGTAATGACTGAGCCGACAGCAGAAGCCGCTGGCCAAACCGGTGGCGTTCTCCAGCAGGAAGACGCATTTGTTGTCGCGCCTGGCTTGCGCGAGGGCCTCCTTTAGCAACTTTTTAGCGTCGGGCAGCTTGGGGCTCTGCTTGACAAGCCATTGCGTGAGCGGCGCGTCCGACGGGCTTTTCCCGCCGAAGAGCGCTCGGCCGGTCGTCTGAGCCACGACCCGGCCGTCGATCTCCAAGGCAGCCAGCGTGACGTCGTCGTCCGCCGGCGCCGTGATCTTATAACGGTCGAGAAAGGCACGCGTGGTCGAATTCGGTCCGCCGACGTCGAGACCCATCACCGCGTAGTTATTGAGCGCGACATGCAAGGCCTGGTCCTTGGACCACGTCGGACCTCCGGAGTCCGTCGCCGACGCCATAGTGTCGAGTGCGACAGGCGAATCGAGGGCCACCACCGCCCGGATCCCTCGGACAACTTCGTTCTTGCGAGACCCCGCGACGACGAGGACTCGCTGGTCGAGCAGCCGTGCGCTCTCGCTTGTCTTATCCCGGACTTTTTCGATTTGTTCCGGCGCGCTCGCGGCATTTAAGAAGGCGTCGTCCATGGTCTCGGCGCGCGGGCGGGTCACTTTGCCCAATTGGGTGATCCCCGTTTGAGCCGTCGTGAAGGTGGCCAGGGTCACAAACGGTTGAATTTGGCCACCGACCAGAATTCCTGGGCAGCAGGACATGCGGTACTTCCACCCCGGAGCCAATCCCGGCACGGTGAAGTCGCCGTTTTTGTCCGTGTAGGCGTACCCGCCGAACACTCTCTTGGCATCGCGCACCATGTAGACATGAAATTCATCGAGGAAGGTGCCGTCGACGACCAGGCGGTACTCCATCGGATAGTTGGGACCAAGCGGACGGCCC
This sequence comes from Planctomycetaceae bacterium, assembly GCA_035623955.1. Taxonomy (GTDB): domain Bacteria; phylum Planctomycetota; class Planctomycetia; order Planctomycetales; family Planctomycetaceae; genus DASPSM01. The sequence goes on along the minus strand of DASPSM010000336.1, from coordinate 4,492 downwards.
TGCCAGTCCAGCAGGCGCCCTTTGGCCGCGACCGACCGGCCGACCAGGATCACGAGGCTCGATTCCTGCGGCTCCACTCGAGCGATTCCACAAAGGCTTTGTTGCTCGTTCTGCGCTAAAAACAACATGGCGCTTCGCGGACGCGGGACATGGAAATTGCCTTGCGCATCGGCCGTCGCGGTCACGTAGGCCGCCTTCGGATTCTCGGGGATTCCGAGGATTCGCGCCCGGGCCAGTCCCTTTTGGGCGTCGGATGTCAGCACAACGCGGCCGGATATCTCGCCGAGCGGTGCAGTGGGCAAATGTTGTTGCGCCAGCGCGTTCTGCGTCGCCTCGAGGCGGAACTGCTCGCTTTGCGGGTCGCCGACCTGGTTGGGTGTCGCTTCGATCTTTCCTTCGTTGGCCGCCGCCAGACTCGACATTTCCCGCGACAGCGGGCTCAAGGAAGCGGCCGAGGCGGCGATCACGATCGCGCCCAGCGCGCACAGCCGGCTCACGCGCGGTCCGACCGGCGAGCGCGGACGGCTCTTGTCGAGAATCGCGCGGACCCGTCCCTCCAATCCCGAGAAGCTCGACATCGGCAGTGCCGCGGCCGGAGTGGCTTGCGCCACCATCTCGCGAGCGAACCGCAGCAAGACGCTGGCATAATCGACCGGCCGCTCGACGATGGCCAGCACGCTGTCGTCGCAGGCGGTTTCCCGCTCGACGCGCATCTTCCGGGCGGCCAGCCAGACCAGCGGATGGAACCAGTAGAGATAGCAGGCCAGCCGCGCCACCATCTGCCAGGCGACGTCGCGGCGCACGATATGCGAGACCTCGTGCGCCAGAACGGCCCGCAGGGTCATCTCGCCCCAGCTTTTCCATTCGGGCGGCAGCAAAATACACGGCTTCTTCCAGCCGACGCACACGGGGATGGGCGTTCGGCTCGATTGACGCAATTCGAGCACGCCGTGCCACTGCAGCCGGCGGCAGACGTCGGCGGCGATTTCCAAGGCCGCTGCGTCTTGCACGAGACGCGCTTCGTTGACGACGCGGCGCACCGCGCGAGCCGCCCGCACCAACTGCCAGATTCCGCAGCCGGCCGGCACGAGCAGGGCCAACAGCCAGAAGGTGTTCGGGTCGACTCGCGAAGCCAGCGGCGTCTGTCCCGCGGAGGCCGCCACGATGCGATTCCTCGACACCGACAAATCCGGTTGCGATTCAGCCGTGGAGGGCAACGGGCTCGGGGACGGCGTCGCCCGCGGAACCGAAGCCCTTCTCGACTCGGGCGCCCTGTGGAGGGGTGCGTTTGAATCGGTTTCTTGCGCCTCGAAAACGCGAGGGTCGAATTCAATCGCGGGCGCCGTCGGCTTCAGCTCGGCCAAGAGCGGGGCATCCGGGGAAATCGACGGCCGAGCCGCAACGCTCACCCAACCGAGCCGGATTTCCGGGGACCAGAGAATCATCGCCGGCATGGCCAGCGAGCCCGCGATGCACAGCGCCCAGATGCGGTGCCGCATGGCGGCCGAAAAGCGGCGCAGGAGCACACTCGCGAGAGCTGCCGACACGCAGACGAGAGTGACGCTGAAAATCAGCCGCAGCAGCCACACGGGCAGCTCGGGCGTCGTAAGCAGAAACGGCTCTCGGATCATGATCTCCCCTCCGCGTTCTCGATCCGTCGTCTAATGCGCTCGAGATCTTCGGGCTCGAGTCGCCCCGCGCTGCCGTCCAGGAGCGCTGCGACGGCATCGGCGGGCCGCCCGCCAAAAAAGTTCCGAACCAGCTCGCGCAGGGCGCTGCGCCGCACGGTCGACTTGGGGGTCACCGGCCGATACAAATACCGCTTTCCCTCGTGCCGGTAACTCACGAGCTTCTTCGCGGCCAACAGCCCCAGCGTCGCCCGAACGGCCGAATAGCTCGGCGGGTCGGGAAGCGCTCGGCGCACGTCGGCAACCGACCCTTCCCCGAGCCGATAGACCGCCTCGACAATCTGCCGCTCGCGCCGCCCCAGTTGGTGCGATTCGACCACGCCCGACTCTTCTGTCAGTTGATGGGCAGGCAACCCGATCGGCCCAAGAGTCGGATGCGCCCGAAAGCTCAGTGCGCCGGCGTCGCCGCACGATGTGCTAGCTTACCAGCACATGCCATGTTACTAGCACCTGGTGCGGCTGTCCAAAGGATCCCGCACATTTCCAGGACCCAGCACAATTCCAACACCGAACATCGAAGAAGGTTCCGCACAAAAGAGCGTCCCGGATCGCTTTCTGCAAATCTGTGCGATGGCTCACATTGGGCCAATTTTATAGCAGTAAGGCCCGGATGGACTTAGCTTTAGGAAACTTGCCCGGGGGGGAGAGTGACGTGGTTTACCGGCCGATCAACTTCAAAAATTCATCTTCGCTAATCACGGGGACGCCAAGCTTCTGCGCTTTTTCGAGTTTGCTCCCCGCATCCTCGCCCGCCACCAGATAATCGGTCTTTTTGGAGACGCTGCCAGCCGCCTTGCCCCCGTGCTTTTGAATCAGCTCGTTGATCTCTTCGCGGGTGAAGCGGCTCAAGGTGCCGGTCACGACCAGCGTCTTTCCCGAGAGCGGCCCCGCCCGGCGGGCCGATCGGTCGACGGGTTGACCGAAATTGAGTCCCGCCTCGCGCAACTCCGCGACAATCTTCTTTCCGATCGCAGAACTGAAAAACTGGTGGACCGATCGGGCGATTACCGGCCCGATGTCGGGAACCTCGGCCAGCAGCTCCTCCGACTGCTTCATGATCTCGTCGAGCTCGCCAAAGTGCTCGGCCAGCACCTGGGCGTTGCGGCTGCCGACGTGGCGGATGTTGAGCCCCACCAAGAGCCGCCACAGCGGGCGATCCTTTGACTGCTCGATGCCGTCCAACAGGTTGTCCACCGATTTTTCGCCCATTCGCTCCAGCTCGAGCAGCTCGTCGCGGCGGTCTTTGAGCCGATAGAGATCGGGGATGCCGCGGACCAGGCCGGTTTCGGTGAGCTGCTGAACCAGCTTGTCGCCCAGCCCTTCGATATCCATCGCTCCGCGCGAGGCGTAGCTATGCAACGTCTCGCGCAAGCGGCCCGGGCAGTCGGGGTTCGGACAGCGGATGTAAACGCCGTCTTCGTCGCGGACGACGGGCGTTTTGCACTCCGGACAGTGCTTGGGGAAGTGAAACGCGCGCTCTGTTCCGTCCCGCCGATGCAGCTCGACGCGGACCACGTGCGGGATGACTTTTCCGGCCTTTTCGACGACGACCCAGTCCCCTTTCATGATCCCCAGCCGGCCGATCTCGTCGATGTTGTGCAGGCTGGCAAAGGTGATGGTGCTCCCGGCGATCAGCACCGGCTTGAAGACGGCAAAGGGCGTCAGCGTTCCGGTCTTGCCGACGTGCACGTCGATATCTTCCACGAGCGTCGTCGCCTCGTACTTCTCCCACTTGTAGGCGACGAGCCAGCGCGGCGCCTTGCTGGTGCGTCCCATCCGCTCGCGCTGGGCGAAATCGTTCACCTTGAGCACGATTCCGTCCACCTCGAAGTCGAGCGCGTGGACCTCCTTGGCCATCTCGTTGGCGGCCTCCCGCGCGGATTTGATGTCCGGGCACAGCTTCACGTGCGGGGTGGGCGGGATGTCCCAATCGCGGATCGTCTTCAGGAACTCCATGTGCGTGGCAAAGTCGATCCCCTCGAGCGCTCCCGTCCCGTGCGCGAAGAACCGCAGCCGACGCTGGGCGGCAAGCTTCGGGTCGAGGAGCTTGAGTGCTCCGGCGGCCGTATTGCGGGGATTGGCGAAGGTCTCGTGCCCTTTCCCCTTGCGTTCCTCCAGCAGCCGGGCGAAGTCGCTGTTGGAGATGTACGCCTCGCCGCGGATTTCCACGAGGGCTGGGGGCTTTTTCGTGCCCAGTCGCAGGGGGAGGCCGCGGATCGTGCGGGCGTTGTTCGTGATCTCGTCGCCGCGGAATCCGTCGCCGCGGGTGACCGCCTGCGCCAGCACTCCATTCTCGTACGTGACGGCAATCGCAACGCCGTCGATCTTGTATTCGACCGCGTATTGGACCGGCTCTCCGCCGACAAGCTTTCGGATGCGTGTGTCGAAATCGTCGAGTGCCGATTCCTCGTAGACGTTGTCGATCGAGAGCATCGGAACGCGGTGCTCGACCGTCTCAAAGCCCTCGACCGGCGCGCCCCCCACCTGTTTGGAGGGGCTGTCGGGCGAATCGAATTGGGGATGGTCCGCCTCGAGCTTCACGAGCCGGGCCATCAGCTTGTCGAACTCGAGGTCGGTGATCTCCGGCTTGGCCTCGACGAAATAGAGCCGGTTGTGGCGCCGAATTTCGTCGCGGAGCTTTTCGATTTCGGCTTTGACCGCGCTGGTCATCGAAAGTTCTCGAGTCGAGCGACCGTGAATCGAAATCAGAGGATCGGAATCAGAATGGATCGGATGCCGAGGTCGACGGCGGCTCTGGCCCCGATCGACTCGCCTCGCGTGCTCCCTCCACGAGCCCTGCGGAT
>DASPSM010000785.1:0-22293 GCA_035623955.1 Planctomycetaceae bacterium | reverse complement strand
CGAGCGGCGGGTGTAAGGCCGCCGGCTCTTCCTTTATAAACCGGTCATGAAAATCGCCGCGCTGATTTTGATCCTCGTTGTGGCGTTTGTGCTGGTCAGTATCGCCTGGCGCATCGCTAGCCAACAATGGTCCCTGCCTTGCCCTACGATCCTGGCGTGGTCCCTCGAAAATCCGCTTGCTCAGAAGATCAACCGAACGGCAGTGACGTTGGACCGGATCGGCCTTAAGCCCGGTCAAAGGGTGCTGGAATTCGGGCCCGGACCGGGGCGTTTGCTGATTCCCGCTGCTCAACGAGTCTTGCCCGGTGGCGAAGCTGTCGGCGTCGAGTTGCAACCCGGCATGGTCGAGCGGCTCAAACGCAACGCCTCACGCAAGGGTGTGTCGAACCTCAACGTACTTCTAGGGGACGCGTGCGCTCCGCTTGTGGAGGAAGGCGTTTTCGACCTTGTGATCTTGTCGTGCGCGCTCGGCGAGATTCCTGATCGAGCCGGCGTCATTCGGCAGTCGTTTCGTGCGCTGCGCCCCGGCGGCCGCCTTTCCGTGAGCGAGATGTTCGGCGATCCGCACTACCAATCGAAATCGACGGTCGAGCGCTTGGCCCGCGAAGCTGGTTTTGAGCCCGAGGAAGTCCTCGGCGGCCGATTGATCTTCACGGCAAATTTTCGCAAACCTGTCCCGCCAGCTTGACGATTCACGGGCGGTCCCGCGCGTCACCCGCGCCCCAAAATCTGCCCGAACGTCGCGTAGACCATCTTTCGTGCCTCGCCGAGGGGATTGGGGCCCTCTTTCGGAGCGCCCGTGTTGAAGAACAGGGCCCAATCGATGCCCGTTTCGAGGTGCTCGAGCCACGCTTGCACACCCGGTTTGCCGCCGTTTTTTGAGAAACGGTAGGTGCCGTTCGGGAAGACTTCGGCCGTATCCCAGCCGAGCCCGACATGCGGCGCTCCCGGTTTGGCCTTGCCAGCTGCCCGCAGCGACGGCGGACACTCGAGCATGATCGCGGTCATCTTCGGACTCAAGAACGTGGGCCCTTCTCCGCTGCCGGCGACCGCCGAGGCGAATCGCACCAGTTCGCCGCTCGAGGCGAGCCAGTTGCCGGCGGCGCGCTGGGCCAGACGGCGTCCGCCTGGTTGATAGCGGTGCGTTTCGTCGGGCCCGTAGCCGCGCTCTGGCTCCAGATGCATGCCAGTGATGCCCATCGGTCGCACGATGTGCTGCCGGATGAAGGGCTCGTATTTCTCGCCCGACGCACGCTCGATCACCAGCCGCAGCACGACGAAACCGGCGTTCGAGTAGCGATGGTCGGTCCCGGGATCGAAGAGCAGCCGCTGCGTCATCAAATCGCGATAGCCTTCTTCTTCCAGTTGTTCACCGTTGCCGCCACCTTTGCTGTCGTGCGGCAGCCCGCCGCCGTGAAACAGCAGCTGATGCACGGTGATCTCGCGAAAGCGAGGATCGGCGATCCGCTCGCCGCGCGCCGGATGCAGGTCGCGGAGCACGTTGACGACCCGCGCGTTGAGATCGAGCTTCCCTTCTTCGACGAGCTTCAGCACGCCAACGCCAGTGAGCGACTTGGTGACGCTGGCGAGGCTGAACAGCGTCTTGGGCTCGACGGGCTGGCGGGTGGCCACGTCGGCAAAGCCGTATCCCCGATTGGAGACGATCCGCCCTTGATAAGCGATTGCCATCGACGCGCCGGCAATGTGATGCTCCTCGATGAACCGCTCCATCAGCGGCTCAACCGCTGAAAATTCGCCGCGATCTCGGCCCCGTTGGTTGGCGGTCGCGCGTCTGCAGAAGAATGACTGCCCCGCGAGACCAGCGAGCAACGTCGTCAGAACTTCGCGTCGGTTGTGCATTCGCTTAAGCTTCCTTGTCAACGGAGACGGAGAGTTTTGCAGCTTTCAAAGTGTTGGCAAGTAGCATCGCGATCGTCATCTTGCCGACGCCGCCGGGAACCGGGGTGATCGCCGACGCGACCTGCCTTACGGCCTCGAAATCGACGTCCCCCACGAGTCTGTCGCCGACCCGGTTGATGCCGACGTCGATCACGACAGCTCCCGGCTTGACCATCGCGGCTGTCACGAATTTGGGTGAACCAATCGCGGCGATCAGGATGTCGGCCCGTCGCGTCACCTCGGGCAAGTTCCGCGTTCGGCTGTGACAGACAGTGACCGTCGCGTCCGCTCCGGCCCCCTTTTGCATCAGCAACAGGGCCATCGGCTTGCCGACGATCTCGCTGCGACCCAGCACGACGACCTCGGCTCCGGCCGTCTCGATTTTCGACTCGGAGAGCAGCCGTAAAATGCCGTGCGGAGTGCACGGAAGAAAACGCGGCCGGCCCTGCACGATGCGGCCAACGTTCTCTGGATGGAAGGCGTCGACGTCCTTCAGCGGCGAGACCGCGTCCAGCACATGCTGGGTTCGAATCTGTTTGGGGAGCGGCAACTGGACCAGAATGCCGTGAACTTCCGGATCCGCGTTGCACTGCCGAACCAGGGTGAGCAGTTCTTGTTCGGTCGTGGCCGCTGGCAGCGTGTGGACGGTGCTCTTGAGGCCCGCTTTCTCGCAGGCCCGCTTCTTGCCGCGGACGTACGTGGCGCTTGCCAGATCGTCCCCAACAAGGATCGCCACCAAGTGCGGGATGACGCCGGTTCGCTCGCGCAGCTGAGCCGCCTCGGCAGCGACCTCGGCTTGTACCTCATCGGCAATGGCCTTGCCGTCGATGATTCGGGCAGTCACGGCGCGTTCTCTTTCATTCGGCTGGCACATTCCACGGCAGCGCGTGCCAGGCCTTGACCGTCAGCCACACGCCAATCGCGGCATAAATCGCCGCCACGACATCATCGATCATAATCCCCAGGCCGCCGGGCAGCCGCTCGAGACGCCGAACCGGCCACGGCTTGAAAATGTCAAAAATCCTGAACCAGACAAACCCGAGGATTGCCGTTGAGATGGTGAACCGTTCCAGCAAGAATACAAGAGGAACTGCCGCGATTTCGTCGAACACAACGCAACCGGGATCCTTCTTGCCGAATAGTCGGGCGGCCCGGTCGCACAGGGGAATTCCCGCTAAAAAGATGGCGGCGATGGCGGCCAGCTCGATCGGCAGCGGCCATCCGGTGCGATCGAGGGCCCACGCCAGCGGAAGTCCCAACAGCGTGCCGAATGTTCCCGGCATGACGGGCACCAGGCCAATGCCCAAGCCGGTCGCCAGAACCAGAGCCGTTCGATCCCAGAGACTGTGAGAACCCAACTGCAAATCTGTCGCCCGCCTCAGCCGTGACCTGCTATCGTCCAACGGCCCGCACAACTATACTCGGTCCCGCGCACGCCGGCCACAGCCCGCGCAGCGGTTGTCCGACGGAGTCCTTCATGTCCGAGTCTGTGAATCCCCCCCCGGAACCGAAGTTCACCAAGGAGGAATTCCTAAAGGAGGGAAGCCGTCAGCTCCGCGGCACCATCGCGCAAGAGCTGCGCGAGGATTATGACAACTTCATTGAAGACAACGCCAAGCTGCTCAAGCATCACGGCACCTACCAGCAGGACGACAAGGACCACCGCAAAGACAAAAACGCCGACGGAAGCCGCAAGGGGAAGGCCTATATGTTCATGGTCCGCACCCGCATTCCCGGCGGGAAGGTGACCGCGGACCAGCTGTTGGCCGAGCTCGACCTGTGTGAACGCTACGGCAACGGAACGCTGCGAATCACCTCGCGGCAGGGGCTGCAGCTGCACGGCGTGCTAAAGGAGAACTTGCGGGAGACGATCCGCGGCATCAATCACACCATGCTCACCACGCTGGCAGCGTGCGGCGACGTCGAGCGCAACGTGATGTGCTGCCCCGCCCCGTACGCGAACAATCCCGTCCGTCGCGAAATGCAGGAGATGGCCGACCACGTCGCCGAGCATCTCAAGCCGCGGACGACCGCCTACTACGAGATCTGGCTTACGGACGAGAACGGCAACGAGACCGACGCGACCGAATTCAAACCAGTCGACGAGCCGATCTACGGCGCCCGCTACCTGCCCCGCAAATTTAAAACGGCCTTCGCACTCCCCGAAGACAACTGCGTCGAAATCTATTCGAACGACCTCGGCTTTTTGGCGATCGTCGAGAAGGGGCGGATCGTCGGCTACAACGTCGTGGTCGGCGGCGGCATGGGCGTCACGCCCAGTGCACATAAGACGTTTCCCGCTGTCGCCAAGCGGCTGGCGTTCGTGACGCCGGAGCAAGTCGTCGGCGTCGCCGAGGCGATTGTGAAAGTGCAGCGCGACTTCGGCAATCGCGAGGACCGCAAGGTCGCCCGCATGAAATACCTGATCGCCAATTGGGGCGTCCCCGCGTTCAAGGCGAAAGTCGAGGAGTATTTGGGCAAGAGCCTGCCCGATCCGCATCCGGCCGACGTTACCGACGTCGACGATCACATCGGCTGGCACGAGCAAGGAGACGGGCGGCTGTTTTTGGGCATCAACGTCGAGTGTGGCCGCCTGAAGGACGAGGGCGACTTGCGCATCAAGTCGGCCGTTCGATTGCTGCTGGAGAAATATCGGATCCGCTGCCGGCTGACGCCCATGCAGTCGCTCATCTTCTGCGATCTTGCGCCGAGCGAAAGATCCAACATCGAACGCATCCTGACCGAGCACGGCCTGAAGCTCGCGCCGGAATTGTCGCCGTTGCGCCGGTTGTCGATCGCCTGCCCGGCCTTTCCGACGTGTGGGCTATCGATCACCGAATCGGAGCGCGTGATGCCACAGCTGCTGAACCTGCTCGAGGCGGAGCTGGGGCGCCTGGGGATGCCCAACGAGCGGATCGCCATGCACATGACCGGCTGCCCGAACGGCTGCGCCCGCCCTTACACGCCCGACATTGGCTTCGTAGGTAAAACACTTGGCAAGTACACCATCTTTGTCGGCGGGAACCTGACGGGGACGCGGCTGGCGTTCATCTATAAGGACCTGGTTCCGTTCGACGACCTGATCCCGTCTCTGGCCCCGCTGCTCACGCAGTTCAAGAACGACCGATACAACGGCGAGTCGTTCGGCGATTTTTGCCAGCGACTGGGCAAAGAGGCGGTCGTCGAGGTGGGCGATCGCGCTGCCGCTCAATCGAACGCATGAGTTCAAAAGTCTCCACGGCCAAACCAGCCTCGCCGCGGCAGAGTCGCACCTGGGACTCGCTGTTGGAGGCGCTTCGCCGCGACCGGGCCCAGATTGCTCAAGGGGGGGGCCCAAAAGCGATCGAACGCCAGCACGAAAAGGGCCGGCTGACTGCGCGCGAGCGGATTGCCCGCCTGATCGACGCCGACAGCACGTTCTTCGAGTTCGGCCGGTTCTCGGCCTGGGGCATGTACGGCGATTGGGGCCCGGCGCCCGCGGCCAGCGTGATTTGCGGTGTCGGCATCGTCGCTGGGCGGCGGTTTATGCTCGTCGTCAATGATGCGACGGTGAAGGCCGGCTCATTTTTCCCGATGACCGTCAAGAAGGTGCTGCGGGCGCAGCGGATCGCGCTCGTCAACCGGCTGCCGTTGATCTACCTCGTCGATTCGGCCGGCGTGATGCTGCCGCTGCAGGAAGACGTCTTCCCCGACGAGGACGATTTCGGCCGCATCTTCCGCAATAACGCCGTCCTGTCCGCCCTCGGGGTGCCGCAACTGTCCGCCATCATGGGCAACTGCGTGGCCGGCGGGGGCTACCTCCCCGTGCTGTGTGACAAGCTGATTATGACGGAGGGCTCGGGGCTTTATCTCGCCGGTCCGGCGCTCGTAAAAAGCGCGATTGGGCAGGATGTCGGACACGAAGAGCTGGGCGGCGCAAAAATGCACGCCGAGATCAGCGGCACCATCGACTTCCGCGAGCCTGACGACGATACCGCCCTGGGTCGCGTGCGAGCGCTGGCCGCGATGCTGCCGACTGATCCGAAGGGCGCGCAGTTTCGCCGCGGTGCCGCCGTCCCACCCACCCGTTCTCCCGAGGACATCTATCAGATCGTGCCGGCCGAGCGGCAAGAACCGTACGAAGCGCGAGACATGCTTGCCTGCGTCGTGGACGCCGACAGTTTTCAGGAATACAAGGCCGACTACGGGCGGACGGTGATCTGCGGTTACGCGCGGATCGGTGGCTTCGACGTCGGCGTCCTTGTCAATCAGCATCACCCGGAAAAGACGCGCCGCGAGGGACTGCAATACGGCGGCGTGATCTATCACGACAGCGCGGACAAAATGGCCCGCTTCATCATGGATTGCAACCAGACCTGGGCACCCCTGGTCTTCCTGCAGGACGTCTCGGGTTTCATGGTGGGCCGCGATTCCGAGCAGTCGGGCATCATTCGTGCCGGGGCCAAAGTCGTCAACGCGATCTCCAACAGCCGCGTGCCAAAGCTCACCGTGATCTTGGGCGGCAGTTACGGCGCGGGCAACTACGCGATGTGCGGCAAGGCCTTCGATCCGCGGTTCATCTTCGCCTGGCCGACTGCCGAGTACGCCGTCATGGGATCTTCCCAGGCCGCGTCGACGTTATTGGACGTGAACATTGCCGCGATGAAGCGACGGGGTCATGCCGTCGACGCCGCCGAACTGGCAGAGATCCGCAGCAAAGTCACCGAGGCCTACGACGCGTGCCTCGACCCGCGTTACTCAGCCGCCCGTGGCTGGGTCGACGAGATCATCGAGCCGGCGAAGACCCGCGACACGCTCATCGAAGCGCTCGAAGTCGCCACCCGCCACGCCGAGGATGAGCCGTTCCGCACGGGAGTGCTGCAGGTCTGATCGACCGCTACTCCTTCGCGACCGGGCGCTCCTTTTCGGTCTTGGCGTCGGCCCCGAAGGCCGCACGGAACGCGTCAACATTGGCCGTCACGGTCTTCTCGGGTCCTGTCAGGCGCAGGAAATAGGGGCCTTCTTTGGTGATCAGGACCACGCTGAGCGCTCGGGAGTTCGGAGACTCTTGCGTCTGCTGCCGAATCATTGGGCCGACCGGTTTCTTCCAGGTCCCGCTGAGATCGACGAAAACATACTCCCCTTGCGGCGACTTGCCCGAAGTGACCTTGACCTTGCGACCGGTGGGCAAGAAGGACCCGATCCAGCGCTCGACGTTCGCATCGACACCGCCTCCACCCCCTTCGAAGTAGTAAACGACGAAGTCGGTTTCGTCCTTGTCGCCAGGAACGTCGGGCACCTTCATTTGGGCCTTGCGAAACTGGCTGTGCACCGGCTGTTTTTCCCATGTTTCTGGAACCGTGAGATCCAGGTCGCCGGCTTTGATTTTCTTGGTCGCGGGAGCGTCGGCGGCACTCGCTTGCGAACCAGAAGCCGCCAGGAGCGCAGCGAGGCAAAATCCGGCGGCCAGCGAAAGTCGGGAAAGAATGGGCATCGATGTGCTCCTCGTCCGAGAGGTCAATCGGGGTCGGCGATCACGGAACGCATGCATTTTCAAACATCGAACCGCTGATTGCAAACGCGGCCGTATGCCTTGCTTACTTTCGCGCAAGCAGCTTTTTGAATTCCTTGAACGGCCGGGTGTTGGCGACGTCTTTCTTTTCCAGCCCCGCCCGGCGCGCCTGATAGACGCCGTATTGCAAGAGGTCGAGGCCCGTCACGCTGTGGCTGTCGGTGCTGATGACGATGGGTATGCCCAGATCGCGGGCCGCCGCCGCATGGACGTCGTCGAGATCGAGCCGGTTCGGGTGGGCGTTGATCTCCATCATCACACCGTGGTCGGCGGCGGCTTTCAGGATCTCGTCAAAGGCGACGTCGGCTCCGGCCCGCTTGCCGACCAGCCGCCCCGTTGGATGCCCGATGCAATCGACGTTCGGATTGGTGATGGCGGCCAGGAGCCGCTTGGTGATCTGCTCGCGCGGCTGCTTGAGACCATAGTGCAGCACGGCCAGCACCCAGTCGGCCTCACTGAGCACTTCGTCGTCGAGGTCGAGCGTCGCGTCTTCGAGGATGTCACATTCAATTCCGCAAAGCACCTCGATCCCCATGACCTTTGCGCGGATCTTGGCGATCTCCTTCCAGTGTGCGCGTAAGCGCGTGGCATCGAGGCCGTTGGCCATCGAGACGCGCTTCGAGTGATCCGTAATGGCGATGTATTCGCGGCCACGTTCTTTGGCGGCCTCGATCATTTCGAGAATCGACGCAGTGCCGTCTGTGACGGTCGTATGCATATGCAGGTCGCCGCGGATGTCTTTTACTTCGATCAGCTTCGGCATTGTGCCCGACAATGCCTTCTCAATCTCGCCCCGATTTTCCCGCAGCTCGGGCGGAATCCAGGGCAGATCGACCGCGCGATAGACCTCTTCTTCAGTTCGACCGGCGACCAGGTCGTCGCCACGAAACACTCCGTATTCGTTGATCTTCAGCCCGCGGTCCTGCCCCCGGCGGCGGATCACGATGTTGTGTTCCTTCGAACCGGTGAAATATTGCATGGCCGCCCCATAGGACTCGTCGGGCACCACGCGCAGATCCATCTCGATTCCCGACCGCAGACGCACGCGTTGCTTGGTGTCGCCACGGGCCAGGACTCGATCGACAAGAGGATGTGCGGCCAGTCGATCCATCGCCTCGCCTGAGTCTTTCGCCGTCGCGAGGACGTCCAAGTCGCCGACGGTTTCCTTGAGGCGTCGGCAACTGCCGGCCAGGGTCGCCTGCGTCACCGATTTAACCTTGAGCAAATCGGCGACAATCGTGTCGGCCTCGGGCTTGACCTCACCCAGAAGGAATCGCTTGCCCGTCTGGGCCGCCTGGTCGATGCCGGCGAGAATCGAATCCTGCGTCTTTTTGCCAAACCCTTTGAGCTTGGCGATATCCCCCTGCTGGGCCGCCGTTCGCAGGTCGTCGAGCGACTGGATCGAGAGCTCTTTAAACAGGGTGGCCACTTTCTTCGGGCCGAGGCCGCCGATTCGCAGCATCTCGACGACGCCGATAGGCACCTCCTTCCGGGCTTCCTCGAGTTGCGGAAACGTTCCAGTCTTGAGGATCACTTCAATCTTGCTCGCCAGATCCTTGCCGACGCCGGGCAAATCGTGGAGCTTCCGCTCGGGATCGGCAGCGATGTCAGCCAGCGATTCCGCGAGATCGCCCAGCGTGCGTGCCGCATTGCGATACGCGCGGACGCGAAAAGGATTGGCATCTTGGATCTCGAGGATGTCCGCATAGTCGCCGAACATTCGTGCAACTTCGGCGTTTTGCATGGTGCGGATCCTGCGAGCGGCGGGGGTAAGGCCGCCGGTTCCGAATCTGCGGCGGGTGCCATCAGTGTACCGAAGCACCCACCAGCTTATCCGCTGTGGCGGAGCGGCTCTCCGGGCGCAGCACTCGATTCGAGAACCGCGGCAAGGATGCGGTCTGGCGCAATCTCGTCGAGCCCCAGCGATCGCTTGAACTCCCGATATGCGGCCAGTGCGGCCTCGTCGGCTGGGCGCGTTTCGCGCCGCCGGACGGCGCGCAGCAGGAGGTTCTTCGCCGTGTGCTCGAGTTCGATGAATTCGAGCACTTGCGTCTTGTACCCACAGGCCTCGAGCGCCTGGGCCCGCAGGGCGTCGGTGGCGAGGCTCGCAAACTGCTCGTGCAGGATTCCCTGGCGATGGAGCGGCTCCAGCTGCGGGGTATGAATCTTCTTCGCCAGCTCGTGCTGACAGCAGGGAACAGCCAGGATCACTGCCGCTTGCCAGACGACGGCCCGCGCAAGCGCGTCGTCGGTCGCCGTATCGCACGCGTGAAGCGAAACGGCCAAATCGATCGTGCCCCCGAGCGGCTCGTCGCCGATTTCGCCGACGCGGAATTCGAGCCCCGGGCAGTCGAGTTTTTCGGCAACCCGGCGGCAGTCAGCAACCACGTCGGCCAGTCGATCGAGCCCAAGAATGTGGACAGTTCGCTTGTGAATGCGCGTCAGCAGGTGATAGAGCGCGAACGTGAGGTAACTTTTCCCGCTGCCGAAGTCGACAACGCGCAGGTCGCCGCTTGCGGGCAAATTCGGGATGACGTCGTCGACAAGCTCCAAAAACCGATTGATCTGCCGGAACTTGGCCTGCTTCGACGCTTTGACTTTCCCGGCGGGAGTCATCACGCCGATCTCAACGAGGAACGGCGTCGGCTCGTTCTCCGGCAGAAGGTACGACTTCTTGCGATTGTGGTCGAGCGCGACCGGAGCCCGGCTCGGCCGGCCACGACGCACCCGCAGTCGTCCATCCGCGGTAATCGCCACGTCGAAATCGGCTTCGACCGTGAATACATGTGCTTGGCCATACGAATGGCCTAAAAACTGTCGGATCCGCTGGCTGGTCGCTTCACCGGAAAGATTTTCGTGCGTCTCGCGGCCGTTGTTCCGCGAAGCCCATTGAAAGACGCGGGCTCCTTTGACCATCGTCGGCCGCACTACGACTCGCTCGGGCGATTCGTTGTCGCGTCGCTGGCTCAGCGTTGTCCCCAGATACGAGCCGTCTGCGAGCGCCGCATCAAGCCGGTGCCAGAAGTCGGGCTCGCTGTCGCTCGTCATCGCAGGACCGTCTCGAGGACCTCGCTCGCTAGCGCGGTCATCTGCTCGTTGAACGCCGCACGATCGCCGAGCGGCTTGAGACGCAGCGTCAGGTTGTTCGGCCGCACGAGGGCCCAGCCGGAAAATGTCCGACGGACGGATTTGATCGACCGCCGCGCGAAGAAGAAGGCTCCGGGATCGTCCATCAACAATCGTGGAATCTGATCGCCGTCCTCGGGGCCCAACCGCGGCGACGGTTGAACGAATACTTCCACCCGCATGTGCGGGCGCTCGAAATTCCAGGCGCCGCGGAGCGTGCCCAGGCGCAAGATTCTCATGGGTATTCGCGTCAATGCCCGCACGAGCGACCCCGGCGAAAGAACAGTCGGAACGAGGCGAACCCGCTCGACCGACTCGGGGAGAAAGAACAGTCCGCCTGTCGTTGCGTACAGCACGCCTCGATACGGCAGGACCGTCCGCGAAATCCGCACGGGACCGATCACCGATGTCAGCGGTCCAATTGTCGCCGCGAGATCTTCCAGCGTCGGGTCGGCCGCGCGCAGATCGATCGGATAATCGCACTGCGGGCACTGCTCGGCGATTGGCTCGACCCAAGACAAGCATTGCTGGCACAAGACGAGCGCCATAGCATTGTCTCTTCTAACCGCCCTTCTTAAGCATGGCAACGCCGAGTTTTGCGGGGAGCAGCGTGGATAAAAAGCAGAAAAAACAGCTTGATGCCGCCAAGACGCGGATGCAGAAATTGCGCCAACTTCTGGCAGGAGCGAAAGATCAGCCCGACGACCCGCAGGAGATCACCCGTCTGAAGCGGGAAATTGCCGAAGTCGAGGCCCAGATTCACAAGCTGCACGAATCTTAAGCGCGTGCTCGGGAACCGGATCGGTGCCGGATCACTTTCCGCCGACGATTATCGTCGTCCATCCCCGCGAAAAACGTTCGAAGTGCACGGTCGAGCCGCTCCGCGACCGAGAGGGGTTTGTCTTCTGGACCTTTCCCGATCGCGGTAAAGAATCTCTCGGCGGCTACGTGCGGCTGGGCATGGAGGGGCCCGTACTAACCGCCGCCGACGCGGACTGCGGCCTGCTCGTGCTCGACGGCACTTGGCGACTCGCGCGCCGCATGGACAAATTCTTTCACAACGTGCCGCCGCGAAGCTTGCCCCCGATTCAGACGGCCTATCCACGGCTTTCCCGCATCACGCCCGACCCCATCGGCGGCCTGGCGACAATCGAAGCAATCTATGCCGCGTATCGCCTGATCGGCAGGCCGTGCGACGGACTGTTGGATCACTACCATTGGGCTGGCGAGTTTCTCCGCCGCAACGCCTGGCTGCCATCCGGCGCGAACTCAGTAAATTAACCGGCTGAAGGGAACTCGCCCAGCGCGTACTTTGTCATTACCGCTGCGTCGCTGGTCGGCCCCATCCAACGGCCGCTAAAATGCGCTGCGACGCACGAGTCAATGATAAATCTCGGTTTAGCGTCGCAGTAAGATAAGAAATGAGAGTTGAGAGGACCTGACTCAGGATGTCGAATGAGCTTTGGACGGCGGTCGACCAGTACCTCACCGATGTTCTGATTGAGCCCGATGCGGCCCTCGATGCCGCGCTCGAAGCGAGCAACGCGGCCGGCCTCCCGGCGATTAACGTCACGCCAAACCAGGGAAAGATGCTCTTCATTCTGGCCCGCATGCTCGGGGCCAAAAACATCCTGGAGTTGGGCACCCTCGGTGGATACAGCACGATCTGGATGGCGCGGGCGCTGCTGCCCGGCGGACGATTGATCACGCTGGAGGCGGATCCCAAACACGCCGAGGTCGCTCGCGCAAATATCGCCCGTGCCGGGCTTTCCAACGTGGTCGACCTGCGAGTGGGACTGGCCCTCGATCTTTTGCCCGGCGTGGCGGCGGACATGCGGGCCCCATTCGATCTCGTCTTCATCGACGCCGACAAGCCGAACAATCCCGAATACTTCGCCCGGTCGCTCGAGCTGACCCGCGTCGGAAGCCTGATCATCGTCGACAACGTGATTCGCAACGGGGCGGTCACCGACGAGCACAACACCGACCCCAGCGTCCAGGGCGTCCGCCGAATGAACGAGATGCTTCGCAGCGAGCCAAGAGTAACGGCCACAGCCCTGCAGACTGTCGGCAGCAAAGGCTACGACGGCTTTGCGATGGCACTCGTCACCTCCGACCCGAAGAAGCCTCCTCGATGACCCCTTCGGTGTTGAGTGCTCTCCGGGATTGGCTGACTGCGCAGGGGGTGATTTTTCGCGAAGTGCACCACGAGCCAACGTTGACTTCCGAACAGTCGGCCCAAGCACGTGGAGAGGAGCTGCGCGTCGGCGGCAAGGCCCTGTTGATGAAGGGGGACGACGACCAGTTCCGGCTCTTCGTGCTTCCGGCCAATCGCAAGGTCGATTCGGCCGCCTTGAGGCAAAAGTTCCGCTTCAAGCGCCTTCGTTTTGCCACTGCGGAGGAACTGAAAGCGGCGACGGGCCTGGTCCCCGGCTCCGTGCCGCCGTTCGGCCGCCCGATCCTTCCGTTCGATCTCTATGTCGATGAAGCGATTCGCGCGAACGATCGAATCGCGTTCAACGCAGGTTCGCTGACCGATTCGATGATCGTACCGATGGCAGACTATCTCCGCATCGCTTCGCCGACCGATTACTTTGCGTTCTCGCAGGAGCCGTAGCAGAATCGATCCCCAACTTCGTTGATTGCGGATTTCGAGATGCCTGTCGTCTCTTGCCAAAAGTGTTGCCAGGGCTTCGAGCCCGACCCGATCACTCGGGGCCACTGGGTCTGCCCGCATTGCGGGAAAAAAAACGCCAATCTGCGCCGGCATTACCGCGCAATCGCCGATCTGTGCGTGATTGGGCTGATCCTGTCGTGCGCCGGATTCTTTTTCGCCCGCGGACAGTTTGAGTTCAATTTGGCCTCGGTGTTGCTTGGGCCGTACTGTCTGCTGCTCCTGACGACGATCATCGCGATTTACCGGTCGCAGGCCCCGTGGGCAAGTGCGACGATCTGGTGCCTTGTTTGGGCCGTCTTCATTGTTGCCTTTTCGTTCAACGTCGCTCTTCAGCTAGCCAGGGGCCGTATCTCTGTCGTCGCGCTGTGCATTTATGCGCTACTTTTTCCTTACTTCTTTTGGCTTCAGTGGCGGGCGAGTCGCGCGGTCGCCTCTGGCCCTTTGCCGCTTGAGCCCTGACGGAGAAAATGCGTCCACGGAGGTGGCCCAACGATGTCGCGAGCCGGGCAAGCCGGTCTTGTTGGGGGACGGCGGCGGGTCTATCCTTCAGAGAGGAGGCCAATGATGGGAATCGGTCGGCGACAGTTTCTTGCGGAGGCAGCGGGACTGTTCACCTTGGCGGCGGGACGAAGCGCCTTGGGCTCGCCCGTCTCGCTCAAGGATCCCAAGGTCAACGAGTCGGTAAAACGGGGCCTCGACTTCCTTGCCCGCGAGCAGCGCCGTCAGGGTTACTGGGAAGCGACCGGCGGCCAGTATCGAGTCGCGATGACGTCGCTGGCTGGCAACGCGCTTGCCTGCGAGGGCTCGACGACGACGCGCGGCAAGTACGCCGAGAACATCAAGCTGGCCGTCGATTACCTGATCGAGCTCTCCAATCCCGACACCGGATTGATTGGCTACAGCCGCGACTACCACTACACGTACGGTCACGGCTTCGCGATGCTCTTCCTCTCACAGATTTTCGGCGAAGAGGAGGATCTGCAGCGGCGCCAGGACCTGCGGCGCGTGCTCACGAAGGCGGTCGACTTCAGCGTCGGGGCCCAGACGCCGGCAGGCGGCTGGGGATACGTCTCGCACAAGGATCAACCGGATTTTGACGAAGGCTCGACTTGCGTCACGCAGGTGCAGGGGCTGCGCGCCTGCCGCAACGCGGGCATCCCCGTGCCGCAGCAGTCGATCAAGGCAGCAGTCGAGTACATCAAGCGCTGCACAGCCTCCGACGGCGGCGTGCAGTACAGCATTCGCGGCGGCGGCACGCGCCCGGCCATCACGGCAGCCGCGATCGCCAGCCTGTTCAACGCCGGCGAATACGACAACGAGTACGTCAAAAAGCTGCTCGACTACTGTGAAAAGAACGTCTGGCCCGGCAGCTCGGCAACCCGCTACTTCGGCCACTGGCACTACACGCACTACTACTACGCGCAGGTGATCTACCGCCTGGGTGACGAGAAGTGGAAGAAGTACTTCGACTGGGTGAGCAAAGAGATCGTCTTCAAGCAGTCGCCGTCAGGAGCCTGGAAGGAAGGTCCTTACGGCCCCGTCTACCCCACGTCGATTAATCTGACGATCCTGCAGCTCGACAACGGGTTCTTGCCGATCTACCAGCGATAGTCGCCGATAGCGTAACAGCCTTGGCGAGCGTGGGGCGTAAGCCCCACGGTGCTTGATTTGCCTTTCCGCAGCGCGGTTCACAGCGTTCGCATCAAAAGTCGAGGCACCGGCTGGCTTACGCCGGCCGCTCGCCGGGTCTGAGCCGCGTTCACCCGCTAGGGGACTTGCGTGCGTGCAGCCAGTCGGTGTGGAACGTCCCCGGCTTATCGACTCGTTGATAGGTGTGCGCGCCGAAGTAATCGCGCTGGGCCTGAAGGAGATTGGCCGGAAGCCGGTCACAGCGATAAGCATCGTAATAGCTCAGCGCGGACGTAAAACCGGGGACCGGTAGCCCCAATTCGACGGCCGTCGAGACGACGCGGCGCCAGCTCGGCTGGGCATCCGTGATCGCCTGGCGGAAGAAGTCATCCAGAAGCAGGTTTTCGAGCGCCGGCACTTTGTCGAACGCCTTTTTGATGTCCTCCAAGAACCGGGCGCGGATGATGCAGCCGCCACGCCACAAGAGCGCGATCTGCCCGTTGTTCAACTTCCAGCCCAGTTCGCGAGCCGCCGCGTCGAGTTGCACGAAGCCCTGCGCGTAGCTGGAAATCTTCGAGACGTAGAGTCCCCGCCGCACGTCTTCGATGAATGCCTGCTTGTCGCCGCGAAATGCGCCTTGCGGCCCGCCAAGCACTTTCGAGGCGCGGACGCGGGGTTCTTTTTGTGCCGACAGGCAACGGGCGAAAACCGCCTCGGTGACCAGAGTGGTCGGCACGCCCAGGTCGAGCGCGTGCTGGCTCATCCACTTGCCGGTCCCCTTCTGCTGGGCCGTGTCGAGCACTTTATCGACGAGCGCGTCGTCGGTATCGGGTTCTCTCACGCTGAAGATGTCGCGCGTAATCTCGATCAGGTAGCTCTCTAGCTCTGTTCCGTTCCAGGCGTCGAAGACGTCGTAGAGCTGCTCGTTGCTGAGCGCTATCGCGTGCTTGAGCAGAAAATACGCCTCGCAGATCAGCTGCATGTCACCATATTCGATGCCGTTGTGGATCATCTTGACGTAATGGCCGGAGCCACCCTCGCCGATCCATTCACAACACGGAATGTCGCCTTTCGGCCCCACCTTCGCAGCGATCGCCTGCAGGATCGGCTTGACATGCGGCCATGCGGCGCTCGCTCCGCCGGGCATGATGCTCGGCCCCTTGAGCGCACCCTCTTCGCCGCCGGAGACACCGGTACCAACGTAGAGCAAGCCCTTGGCCCCCGCCTCTTTCACCCGGCGCTCGGTGTCGGCGAAATGCGTGTTGCCGCCGTCGATCAGAATGTCGCCGCGGCTCAAGTGCGGCTCCAATTCTCTCAACAGCTCATCGACCGCTGGCCCGGCCTTGACCATCATCATGACCTTGCGCGGGGGGCGGAGACTGGCGATCAAGTCGGGAATCGTGTGGTAACCGCCGATCGATTTGCCCTTCGCCGCGCCGGCCAGGAATTCGTCGACCTTACTCGTCGTGCGATTGAAGACGCCGACGGAGAAGCCGTGATTGGCCATGTTCAGAACGAGGTTCTGCCCCATCACTGCCAGGCCGATCAGGCCGATGTCATGCTGTTGCCTCGTGCTCATTTATGTTGCCCCCACGGCGGTTTCTCGGGCAGGTAGGCCTCGAATTCCGCGACAAGTCCGCTTTCGTAGTCTCCGCTGTAGGCTTCTGCGAGAAACCGGTCACAGCCCTCGCGGAAAAACCGCTCCCAGCTGGCGTCCTCGACGCCCGGATTGATCGGAAAGAAGCGGGCGCCAACTCCCTTCGCGGCCGCAAAGTCACCCGGCGCGTCGCCGATCATCAGCACGTTTTTGGACTCGTAGCCCGCCTTCGACGCCTGGGCCAGAATTTCCTTCTTGCTCCCGACCTCCTGGCCGCAGATCGCGGCGGCGTACGAGGCGATGCCGTGCTCCTCCCACTCTTTCTTGAGCGCCGCTCCGGGCGTCGCCGAGCAGACGATGACGTCGGCCACGTCCGCCAGCTTGTCGAGCGACTCGCGGACAAACGGGAATGGCGGCACGCCGCGGACCATTGCATCGACAGCCTCATTGACCGCCTGCGACCACTCATAGGTTCGAGCCAGGTCTGCATCGTTCGTGCGAGCGACCTCGACCTTGAGCGCCGGCATGCCAAGCTTGCTCTCGCGCTCGAGCCAGCCCACCAATCCCGCCAACCGCGGGATCCGCACGCCGCGCCGCGTGACGTCCGGGCGATCCCGCAGCAAATCGAGGGTCATCGTCAGCGCGGGGAACCGGTTGATGCCCCGCCACTTCGAGTACAAATTGACGAACTCGGCCGCCTCGCGGGCGAACTTCGAGATCGGTTGGAGATCGAAGAAGCGAATCGTGTTGGGGATGAAGCACTCTTTGTGCTTGACCTCCATCGTGTCGAACGCGCAGCCGTCGGAATCGATGCCGACTAAGAAGTCGTGCCGCCGCTCGAAACGATCGAATGGATTTGCCGACACACTACCCTCGGGTTGAGACTCGCGCAAATCGCGTTACTTCCGATCCGCTTGTGGGACGTATGGTTGTAGTTTCTGCGCGGCGAAGAGTGGTTGCAATCGTGCCAGGCGCAACCGGCCATTGACCATGGGAAGGCTCGGCCAGTCGTCGCCGATCAATGGCCGCGCGTATCGCACGAAATCGTCGCTGACGTCGGTCCCGTCGGCGCTGATCCAACCTGGCGGAAAGGTCCGCTCGCTGTTGGCAACTTCCGCCAGAGGGACCTTGTCGTAGCGCACGTTGTAGATCGGCCCCGGCTCGCGGAGGATCGTCGCCATAGACCCACCCGTTCCCGTCGCCGCCAGCTGGGCCGCCTTTTGCCCGGCGCGATACGCCTCGTCGAGGTCGACCGTCGAGGCATAAATCATGTTGTGACGCTGATCGGTTCCCGGCACATTGGCGCGGGCAGCCCCCTTCACGGGCAGGCCCTTCGCATTCAGCCCGTTGATGAGGGCCTGGGCGACAGTCAGCTCGCTGGCGCTAAATTGCGTGTGTCCGAAGGCGTCCTTCCGCGCTCCCAAGTCGCCGATCGAGAGCCCTTCGCTGACCACGAGAATCCCCCGCCCCGCGCGCCTCAGGAGGCCCGTCACGTTATCGGCAATTTGCTCCAGCGTGGTTGGCCGCTCGGCCAGATAAATCTGCAGCGGCAGCGCACGCTGCGGATCGGCCAAGCGCGCCGCGGCGGGAATGAATCCGATCTTGCGGCCCATCGCCTGCAGAACGAGGACCGGGTCGGCCGGGCTGCTCCCCGCGTTCTCCTCGTTGGCGTACTGCAGCATGTGGGCCCAATAGCGAGCCGTGCTGCCGTAGCCCGGAGTATGGTCGATCAGCTTGAATTCGCTGTCGCCCACGTCGTTATCGATCGTTTTGGGCACTCCGATGGCGATCAGATCGAGGCCCCGCTGACCCGCCAGTTTGGCGACTTTGTTGGCGGTATCCATCGAGTCGTTGCCGCCGATGTAGCAGAAGTAACCGACGTCATGCGCGCGAAAGACCTCGAGGATCCGCTCAAAGTCCTCCTGTTGCGACTCGCGGAGCTTGTACCGGCAGGTGCCGATCGAACTGGCCGCCGGTGTCGCGCGCAATAGCGAAATTTCTTCGGCCGGCTGCGCGGAGAGATCAAGCAGCTCCTCCTTAAGCACGCCTTCGATGCCGTGCCAGCCGGCGTAGATCGTGCCGATTTGCGGATAGCCGCGGGCGGCCTCGACGAGGCCGCGCAGGCTGTTGTTAATGACGGGTGACGGCCCACCTGACTGGGCCACCACCAGATTTTTTGCTTTCGGCACCCGGATCTGCTCCTGAGGGAACCGGCGGGCTGATCCGCCGCGGCCGACGGCTCGACAATGGCTCTCGGTGCGACTGTCAAAACAAGGCACATTGTACGACGCTGGTCGATTTTCGCCGCTGGTTGCAGGCGATTTTTTCCGGGCCTATACTCGATTCACCACCGACGCCGAGCGAATTTCCCGCCAAAAACCAACGCCGGAGCCCCGCTGATGCGCTGCATTGCCCGCCTTGGTCTGAGTTGGCTTGCCCTGCCCTTGCTCGTTGGAACCTCGGTTGTTTCGGCCGATTCGTGGCCGGGATGGCAGGGGCCCAATCGGGACAACATCTCGCCCGACACCGGATTGCTCAAGAAGTGGCCCGCAAGCGGTCCGCCGCTCAAGTGGAAAGCTGTGGGGCTTGGCGGAGGCTACTCGGGCATTGCGGTCGTCGACGGCAAGATCTACACGATGGGACAAGTAGGAGCGAAGGCCGCTGGCAATAACGCGCAGCCTGCTCCGCGTTCCCGCGCCGCAGCAGGGCGAGGCGCCGCCCGTCCTGCTCAAAACCGTGGCGGAGCGGCGGGCGACTGCCGCGTCGTCTGCCTCGACGAGTCCACCGGCAAGATCCTCTGGGCGAAGAAAATCGGCGCCGGCGATCCCAATTGCACTCCGTCCGTCGACGGCGACCGCGTTTATGCCCTCGATCGCAATGGCGAACTCGCCTGCCTCGACACAGCCGATGGCAAGATCATCTGGCACAAGAGTTTTCAGCGAGACTTCCACGGGCACATGATGTCCGGTTGGGGCTACAGCGAATCGCCCCTGATCGACGGCGAAAAAATCGTCTGCACGCCTGGAGCCGCGGATGGCTTGATCGTCGCTCTCGATAAAAAAACCGGCGCGACAATTTGGAGGGGCAGGGCTCCCTCCAACCTCGGGGAAAACGGCCTCGATGGGGCCGGCTATTCGTCGATCGTGATCAGTCACGGCGGCGGCGTGAAACAGTACGTGCAGATCGTGGGACGGGGGCTCGTTTCGTTCCGGGCCGAAGACGGCAAGTGCCTTTGGAACTACAACCGCATCGCCAATCACGTCGCCAACATCCCGACGCCCATCGTGAAGGACGACTATGTCTTCGCGTCGACCGGCTACGGCGCGGGGGCAGCCCTGCTCGAGCTGAAAAGCGACGGCGATTCGGTTGCCGCCCACGAGGTCTACTTCCTCCCAGGCAACAAGGTGCAAAATCACCACGGCGGCATGGTCCTCGTCGGCGACTACATCTACATGGGAAACGGCCACAACAACGGCTTCCCGCTCTGTCTGGACTGGAAAACCGGCAAAATCGCCTGGAACGGCGGACGCGGGCCCGGAACAGGCTCTGCTGCCATTCTCGAGGCCGACGGGGAGCTGTATTTCCGTTACCAGGACGGGATGATGGCTCTCATCGAAGCCACGCCTGACGGCTACAACCTCCGCAGCAAGTTCATGCTGCCGACGCACAACGCCGAAAGCTGGCCGCACCCGGTGATTGTCGATCGCTGCCTCTACCTGCGCGATCAGGACAATCTGCTCTGCTACGACATCGCGAGGCACTAGGAAAATAGGTCGGCGCACCGCCCGATTTTGTGGCTCGCCGTGAATTTGGGCTTCGCGCAGAAGGCAAAATCGGCGACAGAAACGATGGGTCGTCGCCACTTTTGTCGCGCGACCAGCCTGTTTCATGACGCGGCAAGCCATGCCATCGGCCACGCGCGAAAGCCTCGAAGCCGAGCTTGAAGCCGTCGAGAAGCGCCTCGTCGCCGAGCCGGCGTCGACCGACCTTTTAGCTCTCCGTGCCCGATTGTTGTTTGTGCTGGGCGACGTCGAGCGAGCCAGACAGCAGTACATCGCGATTCTCAAGCGCGATCGCCGACATTATTCGACACTCAATAACTTTGGGGTGCTCCTCCACAAAATGGGGCAAATGGCGGCCGCCGGCCAGGCGTACCGGGCTGCCATAGCGCTGGAACCGAACAATCCAATTGCCCACACAAATTTGGGCGATTTGCTGGTGCACGAAGGCGACCTGGCAACGGCGCGGGCTCATTACGAAATTGCATTGCGCATCGACCCGGCGTGCCTCAACGCGCACCGGGGGCTGGGCGTTGTCTTTTGGGCGATCGGAAACGCGGAACGCTCGCGGCACCATCAGCAGCAGCAGTACCAGGGGCGCGCGCTGGCAACTCTCCCCTATCTAGGGACGGGCGAGCCGACGCCAATTCTCGTGCTGACGTCGGCAGGGCTCGGCAATCTCCCCTGGCCCGATCTGATCGACAACAGCGTCTTTTCGATCACGACTCTGGTTGTCGAATTTTACGATCGCGAGGTCCCTCTGCCGCCCCATTGCTTGATCTTTAACGCGATTGGCGATGCGGATGTGTGTCGGGGTGCGCTGGAATCAGCGGGCGCGCTCTTGGAACGGACGAGCGCCCAGGTCATCAATCGTCCCGCTGCCGTTCTTGCGACGGACCGGGTTGCCAATTCAGCTCGACTGCGCCATGTGCCGGGCGTGGTCACGCCACGCAGCGTCGCGCTGTCGCGACAACGATTGATGGGACCCGACGCACACGCAGCCGTGGACGCGAACGGATTCTCTTTCCCGCTGCTCCTGCGAAGCGGCGGTTTTCACATGGGGCAGCATTTCGTGCGCGTCGACAGTCCCGACGCGCTGGCCGGCGCGGCCGCGCAGCTTCCGGGAGACGAATTGTTGGCGATCGAATACCTCGATGCCCGCGCCGACGACGGCAAATTCCGGAAGTACCGCGTTATGTCGATCGATGGGCGGCTCTATCCCCTGCACCTGGCGGTGTCGGAACACTGGAAGGTGCATTATTTCAGCGCCGCGATGTCCGGACAGCCGGCACGCCAGGCCGAAGAAGCGGCATTCCTCAACGACATGACGAGCGTCCTCGGTCCGAATTCGCTGCGAGCGCTCGAACAGATCGCCGAGGTCACTGGCCTCGACTACGCGGGCATCGACTTTGGTCTGGGCTGCGACGGACAGGTGCTGTTGTTCGAGGCCAACGCGACCATGCGGATTCAGCCCCCGGGACCAGAGCCCCAGTGGGATTACCGTCGAGCGAGCGTCAGCCGGGCGCTCAACGCGGCGCGCGGCATGCTCCTCGGGCGGGCAGGCGTATCGAAGACGGCACGTCGGGCCGCGTAAGTTCTGCGACCTGGAATTGTGATCGCCTCACAACGCCATCGAGCGTCTCCAATTGCACTCGAGGGTGAGAAGATGGAGCCGCTGGGACTCGAACCCAGAACCAACGGATTATGAGTCCGCTGCTCTGACCGATTGAGCTACGGCTCCGAGGTTATCTTAGCGACCCGGCGGCCCTTTCACCGAGCCTTCTGTGCCGGATCCGAGGCTCCGACCTTCGCAAGCGGTTGCTGGCGTGCCGGCGGTGGCTTTCGTAGGCTGGAGAGATTGGAAGCGGCCAGCTGCGATTGTGCCGGTTCTTTGCAGGTTCGCCCGCCTCTCAATTCCATCCGCTTTTTCAGGAGTTTGCCGAGTCGTGATTTATTCGAGGCGTCGTGTGTCGATCGGGTTCGTCGTTGCCGTCGCATTTGGGTTAAGCCACTTTGCCTCGGCCCGGGCCGAGAT
>DASPSM010000778.1:0-4446 GCA_035623955.1 Planctomycetaceae bacterium | reverse complement strand
GACTTCTTCGTAGACGGTCTTGTCGGGATCGAGTGCGTCGCGCGACTGGTCGACGTACGAGAGAACCACGCCGTCGCCGATTCGCAGCGTGCCGTTATCGGGCTTTTCGAGTCCCATGATCATCTTGAAGAGCGTGGTTTTTCCCGCCCCGTTGGGCCCGATCACGCCGACGATGCCACCCCGCGGCAGGTCGAAGTCCAGACCCTCAAACAGGAGCTTGTCGCCGAAGGCCTTCGAGACGTTTTCCGCGCGGACGACCAGTTCGCCGAGGGGCGGACCGGGAGCGATCTGAATGTCGGGAGCCTCTTCGCGGGCGTCGTACTGTTGAGCGGCCAGTTCGTTATAGCGTTCGAGACGGGCCTTATTCTTCGTGGAACGGGCCTTGGGGCTGGTCCGCACCCACTCGAGCTCGCGTTTGAGTTCTTTCTGCCGTTTGGACTCGCGCTTCTCTTCGACGGCCAGCCGCGCCTGCTTCTGCTCCAACCAGCCGGAATAGTTTCCTTCGTACGGATAGCCGTGGCCCCGATCCATTTCCAGGATCCAGCCGGCGACGTTGTCGAGGAAATAACGATCGTGCGTGATGGCGACCACGGTGCCGGCAAAATCGTGCAGGAAGCGCTCCAGCCAGGCGACCGATTCGGCGTCGAGATGGTTCGTCGGTTCGTCCAACAGCAAGAGATCGGGGCTCTGCAGCAAGATGCGGCACAGAGCCACACGCCGTTTTTCGCCGCCGGAGAGATGCGCGATCTTTGCGTCGCCGGGCGGCAGCCGCATGGCGTCGGCGGCCACCTCGAGCATGCGATCGAGCTCCCACAGATTGGCACTGTCGATCTTGTCCTGCACGCGGGACTGTTCGTCGAGCAGCTTCTCCATTTCCTCGGGCGACAGGTCCTCGGCCAGCTTCCTGTTGATGTCGTTGTAGCGATCGAGGATCGCCCGCGATTCGGAGACAGCGTCTTCAATGCACTCGTCGACTGTCGTCCACGTCTCCAACCGCGGTTCCTGCGGGAAGTAGCCAATGCGGACGCCTTTGGCAGGGCGGGCCGTCCCCATGAAGTCCTTGTCTTCGCCCGCCATGATCCGCAAGAGCGTGCTTTTGCCGGCCCCGTTATCGCCGATGACGCCGATCTTCGCGCCGGGAAAGAACGCCAGCCAGATGTTGGAGAGGACCTCCTTCTGCTCGTAAATCCTTGTCAGAGCTTCGATTGTGAAAATGTACTGCTGGGACACGAGGGTATCGACTCCGAGAACTGACGAGTGTGGGAAGGCGGGCCGCCGATCCGCCGACCGCATTGGGTCGCCGCACATTTTAGGAGCCCGCCGGCAGCCGGGAAAGGACGGCCGTGGTGGCGAGCGGCGGGTGTCAGCCCGCCGGTTCTTGGGCCGCGCCTCTTCTCAGCGCCTCTTGAAATCGGCCAATCAGCCAGCTGGGTTCCTCGAGACCCACGGACACGCGTACCAGGTAGCGCGAAATGCCGCACGCCTCGACGAAATCGAGCTCGTTGAAATGCGCGAGGATCGTGTACGGGCAGCAAAGCGAAAAGTTTGTCCCCAGATTGGGCCCTTTGTTGATTGCCAGTGCGTCGAAGAACCGTGGAGCAGTGCGTTCGGCATCCTTCAAGAGGATCGAGAACAGGCCGCCGTATCCGCCCCCCGGGCGCAGGAATGTGCGGTAAGTGTCTCTGTCGCGGTATTTCGGATAATCGATCCGCTCGACGAGGGGATGGGCGCGCAAGACGTCGCAGAGCCGCTCGGCCGTCTCGTTAATCTTCCGAATACGCTCGACACAGTCGCGCGAATTGCGCTCGAGCACGACCGCATCCTCGGGGTCGAGCAGATCTTCGCACTCGGCGGCCAGCAGCTCGCGGAATCGGGCGGCCCCGGGACGCCGCGAGTTGAGCACCAGCGCGCCCGCACTCACATTGCCGGCGCCTGAGAAGAACTTCGTCAGGCTGCAGCTCACGACGTCGGCAACCGGCAGCACGTCCACGTTGACCAGGGCCCCGAGCGTGTCATCAACGAGAACGGGAAACTCGTGCTTCCGCGACAGCGCGTCGATGCCGCGCAGGTCTGGGCTGGCCAAAAGCGGATTGCCGGGGAACTCGCAGAAGAGCCCCATCAGCGATTCTTTCGCCGCGATTTCGGACAGTCTCGCGAGCTCCGCGGCGTCGCCGCGGGGAAAGAAGTGAACGCCGACACCGAAGCGCTGTTGTACTTTGAGCGAATCGACATACGGAAAGCCGAACTGCACGCTTTTGGCCGTGGGCCGCAATCGCCGGAAGACGCGAAATGCAGTCTCGATGGCCGCCATTCCTGACGGAAACAGCCAGACGTCGGTGGCGTCGACGTCCATCAGCTGGGCCAGGCGCTCGCGGATTGCCGCTTTTTCCCGCGCGCCGTCTGTCGCCAGTGGCCGCTTCGCGAGGATTCGCTCGGCGACCCGCGAGGAGACGATTTGCCCGGTGTGCTGCCAGTAGGCCTTCAGCTCGTCTCGGGCGGCAGCAGGCGCGCACACGCAGACGACCGATCCGTCGCCCAGCGGATGAACGTCCGCCTCGACTCCTTTGTTCTTGCGCACGAACTCGACGCAGCGTTCGGCCACGCGGCGTGATGGGAAGGCAAAGCAACATTCCCCCGAGCCCGCGAACAGATCTTCACAGGCCCGAAATAAGGCCTGGGTGTCGGGATGGAGAAAAAACCGCGGATACCCGCACACCATCCGCCCGACGACCCGCGCCTCGCCCCGTTCATAGCCGAGATTGTCGGCCCAGGTGGGCAGGCAGACCGATACGGCGTGCCTCGTCGGGGGGATCGGCTCGCCGAGATGCTCGGGCCGACAAAATACGTCGTAGGCGGGCTCAGTCATGAATGAAACCAAGATGCGAGCAAGAGGCCAGCGTTCAAGTCTGTCAAAGACTCGCGAAATCGTCGAGTGGCAACAGATGGGATCAACGAACGAAGATTTCAAGGGAGCGGCACTCTACAATTAATGCAATGTGATCTGGCGATGGAATGTGAGCTGGGGCGGCACGCACCTTTATCGAACGCGGATTCATGGATTCTTTCGGATTCCACCCGATTATCGAGGCCTGGTTTGACTCCAGGTTTGCCGGACCGACCGATGCTCAGGCTGCTGGTTGGCCGGCGATCGTCGCCGGCGAGCACACGTTGATTGCCGCTCCCACCGGCAGCGGAAAGACGCTGGCCGCGTTTCTGGCCTGCATCGATCGGCTCCTGAAGCGGTCGTTGGCGGGCGAGTTGGGGGACGGCGTCCGCATCGTTTACGTCTCCCCATTGCGGGCCCTCTCCAATGACATGCACCGCAACCTCGAGGTTCCCCTGGCCGAAATCGAAGCCCAGGCGGTGACGATGGGCTACGCTCAGCCGAGCCTTCGCGCGGGCCTGCGGACCGGCGATACGACCGCGTCTCAGCGGGCCGCTCTCGTACGCCGCCCGCCGCAGATTCTGGTGACGACTCCGGAATCGTTGTATCTGATGCTGACCGCTGCCCGAAGCCGTGAAACTCTGCGGGGCGTCGAAACCGTGATTGTCGACGAAATCCATGCGATCGTTGGCAACAAGCGGGGCTCCCACCTGTCCCTGACGATCGAGCGGCTTGAGGCCCTTGTCGGACGCCCCTTGCAGCGGATCGGCCTCTCGGCGACCCAAAAGCCGATCGAGCGAACCGCCCGGTTCCTCGTCGGTGCCGCAACCGCGGACGCTGCCGAAAGGCAAGGGTCACCCCCTTGCCACATTCTGGACGTCGGACACACGCGAAAACTGGATTTGGCGGTCGAGCTGCCGCGAACGGAGCTCGGCGCCGTCTGCATGCACGAGCAGTGGGCCGAGATTCACGAACGCCTGGTGGAACTGATCCAAGAACACCGCACAACGCTGATTTTCGTCAACACGCGGCGACTGGCCGAGCGGCTCACACACCAGCTGACGGAAAAGCTCGGCGAGGGGCAGGTCGAAACCCATCACGGCTCGGTCGCCGCGGAGAAGCGGCTGCTGACGGAGCGAAAACTCAAGACGGGCGAACTCAAAGCCGTGGTGGCCACCGCCTCTTTGGAGCTGGGCATCGACATCGGTTACATCGACCTCGTCGTGCAGATCGGCTCGCCCCGCTCGATCGCCACGTTCCTGCAGCGAATCGGGCGCTCGGGTCACTCGCTTGGTTTGACCCCCAAGGGGCGGCTATTCGCGCTGACGCGCGACGAACTGGGCGAATCGCTGGCGCTGTTGCGGGCGGTGCGGAGCGGCATCCTGGATAGCGTGGCCATGCCTCAGGCGCCGCTCGACGTGCTCGCGCAGCAGATCGTCGCCGAGGCGGCTGCCCAGGACTGGAACGTCGACGACCTGTTTGCGCTCTGCCGGCGAGCCGAGCCTTATCGCAATCTCTCGCGGACTGACTTTGACCGGACCATCGAATACCTATCGGAGGGC
>DASPSM010000776.1:0-3088 GCA_035623955.1 Planctomycetaceae bacterium | reverse complement strand
GACTTCTTGAAGCCCGATCGCGCGGTGTCCCCCGGCGTGCCCCGCTTCCTGCATCAACTCTCCGCAAACGCTCCCGCGACGCGGCTTACCTTCGCGCGGTGGCTGGCCGATCGCCGCTCGCCAACGACCGCGCGAGCCATCGTCAATCGCGTCTGGCAGGGTTATTTCGGCACGGGCCTCGTCAGCACGAGCGAGGA
Source organism: Planctomycetaceae bacterium (assembly GCA_035623955.1). Taxonomy (GTDB): domain Bacteria; phylum Planctomycetota; class Planctomycetia; order Planctomycetales; family Planctomycetaceae; genus DASPSM01. The sequence goes on along the minus strand of DASPSM010000776.1, from coordinate 2,891 downwards.
TTTGGGATCGCAGTGCGAGACTCCATCCCACCCGCAGCTGCTCGACTGGCTGGCGGTCGAATTCATGGATCACGGCTGGAGCCAGAAGTGGCTGCATCGCCTGATCGTGATATCGGCCACGTACCGGCAGAGTTCCGCGGTGACGCCCGACAACTTCGCCCGCGATCCCTATAACCGGCTGTTGGCCCGGGGCCCTCGGTTCCGCGTGGACGCCGAAATCGTCCGCGACATCGCGCTGGAAGCCAGCGGCCTGTTGAATTCGCGGATCGGCGGGCCGAGCGTTTTTCCCCCGGCGCCCGAGTTTCTGTTTCTGCCGCCGGCCAGCTATGGCCCGAAGATCTGGTACGAAGAGCACGGAGCCAACCGTTATCGGCGTGCGACCTACACATTCCGCTACCGTTCGGTCCCCTATCCGGCCCTGCAAACGTTCGACGCCCCCAACGGCGACTTCTCGTGCGTGCGGCGGGCCCGGTCCAACACGCCGCTGCAAGCACTCACCACGCTCAACGAACCACTGTTTCTGGAATGCGCGCGAGCACTCGCGCTCAAGGTACTGCGAGAGGGAGGGGCGGACCCCAAGCAGCAATTGCACTACGCGTTCCGTCGCTGCCTGTCGCGATCGCCCACCCCGGAAGAGGCGGCAACGCTACTTGCGCTTTACCAGAAGGAGGCGAAACGGTTCGCCGATCAACAGACAGCGGCAGCGGAGTTTACTCGCGACGATCCGAAGAACCCGATCGCCCTGCCGCCAGCGGCAACGAAAGAACAATTCGCCGCCTGGACGACGGTTTCGCGCGTGCTGCTGAACCTCGACGAAACGATTACGAAAGAATAGTCCAAGGCCCGAGCCGATGAACTGTCAGGATTCTGTTTATCGTGGCTGCGACCCAAAGACGCTCTCGCGCCGGTGGTTCTTGCAGCAGTGCGGCGTTGGGCTGGGCGCGATTTCGCTGGCCGAATTGCTAGGGGGCCGCGCGGGTGCAGCTTCGGCAGCGAAGTCGAACAACCCGCTGGCCGTCCATCAACCGCATTATCCGGCGAAGGCGAAGAGCGTCATCTTTCTGTTCATGGCCGGCGCTCCGAGCCATCTGGAACTCTTCGATTACAAGCCGCAACTGGCCCGTTTCGACGGTCAGTTGCCTCCCGCCGAGCTGCTCAAAGGCTACCGGGCCGCGTTCATCAATCCGAACTCCAATTTGCTCGGGCCGCGGTTCAAGTTTCGTCAGCACGGCCAGTGCGGAGCCGAATTATCCGAGATCGTGCCGCATCTGGCGGGGGTCGTCGACGAGATCGCGATCGTCAAGTCGATGGTCACCGACGCGTTCAATCATGCCCCCGGCCAGATTCTGATGAGCACGGGCACCCAGCAGTTCGGGCGGCCCAGCTTGGGCGCCTGGGTGACGTACGGACTGGGGAGCGAATCGCAGGATCTGCCGGGCTTTGTCGTCTTCAGCTCCGGCACCAAGGGCCCCAGCGGCGGAAATTCCAACTGGGGGAGCGGCTTTCTCCCCACCGTTTATCAAGGAGTGCAATTCCGCGGCACGGGGGATCCGGTCCTCTACTTGTCGAATCCGCCGGGCGTCGACCGGGCCGTGCAGGAAGATTCGCTCGAGGCGATCCAGGCCCTCAATCAAATGCGCTTGGCGCGGATGGGCGATCCGGAAATCGCGACGCGCATCCACTCGTTCGAGATGGCCTTCCGCATGCAGGCCAGTGCCCCCGAGCTGATGGACCTGGGCCGCGAGCCGAAACACATTCTCGAAATGTACGGGGCCGAGCCGGGCAAGCCGTCGTTCGCCAACAACTGCCTCTTGGCCCGCCGCCTGGTGGAGCGCGGCGTGCGGTTTGTCGAGCTGTTCCACGAGGCGTGGGACCAGCACGGCAATCTGGTTCATGACCTCAAGAAGAACTGCCTGGCGACCGATCAGGCGTGCGCGGCCCTGATCAAGGATCTCAAGCAGCGCGGAATGCTCGACAGCACGCTGATCGTTTGGGGGGGCGAGTTCGGCCGCACGCCGATGGTGCAAGGGGGCAACGACGGCCGCGATCACCATCCGAACTGCTTCACGATGTGGCTGGCAGGCGGCGGCGTGAAGCCGGGCATCACGCTCGGCGAAAGCGACGATTTTGGCTTCAACGCCGTCAAGGACCGCGTGCACGTCCACGATCTGCACGCGACGATTCTGCACCTTCTGGGCTTCGACCACACCCGGCTGACCTACCGCTTCCAAGGCCGCAACTTCCGGCTGACCGACGTGCACGGAAACGTGGTGCGGCAACTGCTGGCGTAGCGGGCGGCGTTGGACGGTGTGCCGGCGGGCCGCGGCCTCGTTTGTAGGGTGTGCCTTCGGCCGCCTTGCGGCCGAAGGCACACCATTCCCCTCACCATCGCCGATCGCCCCGCGTGCGCTGATCCGGGTTTCTGATTAGACGCTTGGTTCTTCGAATTTTCACTCACGCAGCGCCGCTTCAAATTGCGGGGCCGAGCGCGCGAGCGAGGGTTTTCCCCAATTGATCCAAATAGCGGGCTGAACTTTCCTGCCAAATCATGTGCCAAAAAACTCGCACTTCTTCAGCGAAACTTCATCGATTGCCGCGCGATCTCTACACGCAGCCTCGATAACTTAAGACCATCGAGTGCCAGAAAAATGGCAGGAGGCCGCGGCTTCCCTCGCGTGCCGGGAAGTTGCCTGGCTTTTTTCTTTCATCTTTTGGAAGGGTGCCATCTCATGTCGCGGGTGCGTCGAGGCTTTACTCTGATCGAACTGTTGGTCGTGATCGCGATCATCGCCGTGTTGATCGCGCTCTTGCTGCCGGCCGTCCAAGCGGCGCGCGAGGCCGCGCGGCGCACGCAGTGCCGCAACAATCTCAAGCAGATCGGCATCGCCCAG
>DASPSM010000774.1:0-14823 GCA_035623955.1 Planctomycetaceae bacterium | reverse complement strand
GGGAGCGACCTCCGCTTTGAAGGCCGATTGCCGCTCTGGGGCAGGCTGATGATCGCCTCCTTCCGCCCGATGTATCGGCTGGTGCGAATTGCCAGCGGCAGTTTTCTGTTTTGCACGCGGCAGGCGTTCGCGGCCGTGGGCGGATTCGACGAAACGCTGTTCGCGGCCGAAGAAGCCATGATGAGCAAGGCGCTGCGGCGCCACGGTCGATTCGTCGTGTTGCGAGAGACTGTGCTCACCTCGGGCCGAAAGCTCCGCTCCTACTCCGGATGGGAGATCTTCCGCGTGTTGACCCGGCTGGCCCTCTTGGGCAAAAGAGGCCTGCGAGACCGCCGCGGCCTGGAGATCTGGTACGGCGCGCGGCGCGAGGATCCGCAACGCCTGTGATCACGCGGGCGTATTTCAGCCACCTCGCTGTAGCGCGGGAGGTCGCCTTCCTGCTATTTCAACAAGCTGGGAACGCGCGCCGCCGAAAGTTACTGCACCTGGGCATAAAGACTGTTTCGAATTCGCCGATGAGCCGCCACACTCGTATTAGAGCAACCGTGGATCTACTCATGCGATAGCCTCTTTAGGTCATTGAAACACTGCTCGACAATTTGCACGATGTGAATTGCACTCGCCATTGTCAGCAACTCGTGCCATCTCCGGATTGCAGTGAGTGCTATGTGTGGAGAACCGTCCGGAAGTCGAGTCTTCGAAAGGAGCGGCATCGTGTTGCGTAACTTTGCTTCGAATGCGGTTCGTGTGCTGTGTATCCCCGTGTTGTTCGCTTGCGCGACTTCGGCCCGAGCACAGGGTCCGCAAGCCAGCGTGGCAAATGCCTTCACCAGCGCATCATGGGTACTAAGCTATACCTGGGACAACGTTGGCTCGGGTCACACCGTCATAACTTTCAATTCCGACGGGACATTTAAGACCGCGGAAGGGCTGCATGGCCGGTGGTTTCAGCGCAATGGTGACCCGCGGGCTGTGTTTGCATATTCGGGAGCAACCGGCATTCCGGATTGGTGCGTCGTATACGCTTTGACGGTCGCGCCGGACGGCGGCAGTTTTTCTGGCATTCAGGGATGGTCTTGCACATCGGGACACCCAATCGGGACTCACACAGCTGTGCGCGTAAAATATGCCGAGAATCCGGCAACCCTGGCCCCATTACTGCTGACGCCGCAAGGTCCAGTTGATTCTTCGGGCGCTCATTCCAGCGGTGGCGCGGAGCAGCACAAAGAGAAATGATCTAACGCGCGTTTAGCGAGCGAGTAGTAAACGTTCACCTCGCAGCTCATCTGCACGAGCCTCGGATCCTTCGGAGGACCGAGGCTCTCATTTGTTCGGTGCTCTCCCTATTGGGCTCTAGAAGCGAACCGGAGAGAGGAAGTCTATCTCCCGTAGAAATGATAGTTGGCCTCGTACCTACCTCGGATGGGGGCCAGGCGAGCGTTCGAAGCAACCCAAACCGTTCGTTGGCTGCCGCCGCCCGCCTAACGGCGCGCGGCCGCATTGCGTTCCCGAATGAGAGCGTGGATTCCGTCCCACAATTCGCGACGCGCTTCGAGTGAGCTGACGGCGGCCTGCTCCGCGACCTTCCAGTTCTGCGCATCGGAACCACAAAGGCACTGCATGAGCTTGCCCGCCATCGGGCCGTGCTCGTCGCCGTCGAGGCCGATGTGCCGGTTGAGATAATACAGGAAGGTGTCGAGCCCGCCGCAAGCTTCGACGTTCAGCTCCTCGACGATCCGTCCAAAGAGCGCGGGCAACAGGTCTTCGCGGCCGAACGTGAACGACGAGGCGACGGCGCAGAGGTCGCCCTGGTCGATAATTTCAAATGTGCGGCGGACAAACGACCGAGCGCAGTCGCCGACTCGAGCCGATTCCATCGCGGCGGAGACCGTCGTGCCCCGGCGCAGCGCATCGAGGAAACCGTCGATGGCAGCGGTGCTCGCCCCGCACTGCGTCATCGCGCGACGATAGAGCTCGAAGTGGCTGACGAACCCGTCTTCGCCGTCCTCGTCGCTCTCCTCGGCCACGACAATTTCATTGATAAACCGGCAGCCGATCACATTGGCCGTCGGCAACCACGGTACGTCGACGCACGAGAGCGCTCGTTGCAGCGTCTTGAGCAGCGACATGAAATCCCACACCGCAAAGACGTGGTGTTCCATGAACACGCGCAGCGCCTCGAGGGAGTCGATTTCCCGATAGACGGGATGCTCGAGCAGCGCCGTTTTGAGCGCAGCCAGCCGCTGCTGCAAGTGTTGCAAGTGGGTCACGTGGGCTTCCGCCGCGAAGTTGAGTGGTTGCGTGGGAACTTAGCCGAAAGCCGGAGGAAACACCAGAGATTCTCCGCGGCCTGAAGGCTTTTGAAACAGGCACGCCGCAACTCCGATCCATTCCCAGCCTTATCGATCCATCACATCTTTTGTAAGGAGTGTCGAAAACGTAGTTGTTCGTTCGACTATTGGTGTCGGGCGGGAATTCATCCCTGTTAACGATGCAGGAACGAGGGGCAACACCGTGCCAATCCAAAAGACGAATCGCGTCTTAGACGAGACGATTGTCCCGCCGGCTGCGTGCGAGCGCCGCTCCGAGACGCTCGAATTCGACGAAGAGCCCGTCAAATGCGAGCACGTGGATCGCCTGCTGGCGCCGCTAAGCCGCAGAGTGGTGCACTTCGCGCTTCGCATCGGCAAGAATTTCGAGATTGTCGTCGAGTGCTGCCACGTATGAAACTGCCGCGTCGCCACGCGTCGGGACTCACCAGGTGATGGAGTTGTTCTTGAATCCCAGGCGGCCGCTGAGAGCGTTCGCTTCGTTGCCGACAAAGCGATTCATAATGGCGTCGCGATTGCGCAAATAGGCTTCGCGGCTGGGATCAGCCGGCAGGAGGTGGTAGTCAATGCGGTTCTTCTCTCGCAGGTCGAGTTTGTTGAGGGCGCCTGCGATCTGCGACTCGAGATCCGGTCCGATCATGGGGTGATTCTTGGCGTCGAGAGGCCTGTTGACGTAGACCACGCAGTCGGCGCTGAGCCAAGCACCGTTCCAGTACCCCCTGGTCAAGAGACGCGTAATTCTCGCCTGAACCGCAAACACCACGACATCCGCATCTCTGGCGGGCGTTTCGTCCGCCGTTTCTTTGGCGAGGTCGATGTCCCGCAGCTCCGCGACGATTTTTGCCCAATGCCCCGAATCCGTGTTGTCATACGTGGACGTCACATAGATCACAGGCACGTTGACGCGGTTAGCCACCAAACGGCAGGCCTTTTCGATCGCGCCACGTTCCTCCTGCGAGCTCGAAAGGGCAAACTTGTCAGCCCCGGCTGGCCCGTAGTAGCCCATGATTAGCGCGATCGCGGCGTGCGGGTGGCTGGCCTTCAAGTCCGCCAGCGACCTCTGCAGCGACAACGCATCGAGACTTCGCATCAGCTGTTCGCGCTTGCCGAGCAGGGCGTAGCCATTCAACAGGACCAGTGCCTCGATTGGCTTTCCGTTGGCGACGAGTTTCCGTTGCAGCTCGGTGCGGATGGGAATCAAGACGAAGTTCGGCTCCTCCGATCCCTCAGCCAATTTCGTCGCCGGCTTCGGATTCCCGGCGGTTTCGCCTGGAGCATCGGGCTGCAGAGCAGCCTCCAATCGCCATCCCACCACACTCAGAACGAATGCTGTTGCGATGAGCGGCGTCGTGCTGACGCGGCCTGGGCGCCAGTCGCCACCGGACTTGACTCCCATGGTGCGCTCCGGTAACTACCGTCGATCTGAAGAAAGATCTGCGAATGCTCTTCTAATTCTTCTCGCTCAGCCGCAGCACGCAGCGGAAGCCGACGTTCGGATGATGCTGAGTGCCGTTGAGGCCGGCCCGATACCAGGCGTCCCAGCCGGGGCCATTGCCTTTGACGACATGGACGTCGGCTGGGGCGTTTCGCGGGCCTTTCCAGTTTCGCAGCGGATTCTGCGAGCCTTTTTGCGCGTCGGCAAAAGCCGTCTCGGACCAGCGGTCGCTGCACCATTCGCGGGCGTTGCCGGCCAGGTCGTAGATGCCATATGGGCTGACGTCGGTTCCGAACGACTTCACGGCGGTGATCGTGTTGGGCTTGCGAGCCTGGCTCCAGATGGCTCGGCCGTTGCCCCAGGGATGCGCGAAGGCCTGTTCGCCGCGGGCCGCTCGCTCCCACTCGGCCTCGGTCGGCAGGTCTTTTTGGGCCCAGTGGCAGTAGAACTCGGCTTGCTTGAGCGTGACGCCCAGCACCGGGAAATCAGGAGGCGACTTGACATTCTCGGGCTCGGGGACGGCACGGCGGCCGTGTTCTTCCGTCATTTGCTTGCGGTAGCGCTCGTAGCGCGCCAGCGTGACTTCGGCGACGTCCATGTAAAACGAGTCGAGCACAACGGTGATCTGCGGACTCGATTCGGGTGGATCGCCGTCGTGCCCCACCGTCACCGCGCCCCCGGTCACCAGGGCCATTTCGGCTCGGTCAATCTTGGAGCGGATGCGCAGGGGCCAGCCGACGGGCGAGTAGCCCGACTCCGAGATCACCCGAAACCCGGAAGGCAAACTCTTTTTTGAGTCGCCTTCTGATTTGTCGGCGGCCGTATCCAACTTGTCTTTGTCCGCTTTGTTTTTGTCCGACGATTTGGCCGACGAGCGCCTCTTGGAGGTCGGTTTTTCGGACTGCCTGGCCGTTTGGGTCTCTGCGGTCATGGGTGGCGAGGCGAACCGCGTTGTGGGTTTCTCTTGCGGCGTCTCGGTCAATTCGAAATCGCTCGAGTCCGAGCCCTTGGCCGGAAAAACGGCGTCGAACTTATCCACGCTGGCGGGACCTTCGGGCCCATCCACACGTTCAAACGTCGGCATCGTTGCCGTCACCTCGAACACGTCGTGCGGATTGAGATTCGGATCGACGGCCGGTGCTTCTGCTTCGTTGGGCGCCGGAGCGGGCTTGCCGAATGGTTGGCGAGGGCCCTCGGGCGCCTGGGCCTGCGCCTGCCCCTGCGCGACGGCCTGATTCCCATTCTCGAGGGGGGGCGCCGCCTGAGCCTGCGTGCCTGCCGACTTTTTCGATGAGTCGCCGCATCCCGCCAAGAGTGCGATCGTCAGCGGGCAGAGCAGGACGGCCGTGCAGCAACTCAGAACTTTGGAGGACACGCGACCGGTGCGGGCAATCCGAGAGAGCGATGCGGGATAACGTGTCGCCACAAGTTGTCTCCTTGCGCGTCTCGGAGGTGCCGCACCGGCTGCTTGCCTGTTTGTCCGCCGCGCGAACTGTCTAGAGATTCTCGACGATCTCGCGCAGGCCAACCAGGCGCTTAGGCCGCCGGTTTTTTTCATCGCAGGCAGCCAGCCACCGTTCTTGCAGCTTCTGCTCCAGCGGATTAGACATTTTACCAGCCGACGCGATACCGGTGACCTTGCCCCCCGCGCGGTGCGTGTGGCCGCCCCCTCCGCCGATTCCATCCAGCGTCTTTTGCAACAGCTCCACCGCCCGTTCGTCTTCGCGGCGAGTCCGGACGGAGACGTACAGGTCATCGTCGATCGCGCCGGCACAGAGCACGCGACAAACCCCCTCGCAGCGAATCAACAGGTCGGCCACCTCGCCCACGGTTTCGGGACCGCTGGCTTTGGGGAGCAAGCACAGGGCCGTCTCGTCGAAGAGTTGCGTTCCCTGCAGTGCCAGCACGAGGTCGCTGAAATAGGCCCGCGCCAGCGGGGCATTTTCGATCTCCGCGATCAAACCGGGCTCGGCGTGTTCGGTCAGCCACAGCATGATGGAGCGGTCCAGCTCCGAGTGCGCCGTCTCACAGCCGCACGTCTCGGTCCGCATGGCGTAGAGCATGGCCGACGCCAGCTTGACCCCAGGATCGATTCCCTGCTCGCGCAAGTAGCCTGCGACAATCGTCGCGGTCGCCGCTACGGAAGGGCGAATATCCGCGAAAGCGACGTCCACAGGCGTCCGCGAGAGGGCGTGATGATCGATTACGGCAACGGGCTGCACCCGATGGCGCGTCGCGAGATGATTGCTCGTCCCGATGCCGCAGTCGACCAGCACTGTGGCCGTCTCCGGATCCTCGGCCACTGTGTCAACAATTCGCAGCGGCGGATTAAGCAGCTCGACCAGGTGACGGTTCTCAGCCCGCACGATCGCGCCGCCCGCCACAAATTCGATCGGCCGGCGGTCGAAATGCTCCGCGAGCAGCCGCTGCAAGCCCCATCCGGCGGCGATGGCGTCGGGGTCGGGGTTGTCGTGCGTGACGATCCGGATCGTGGAGTAAGGGGCGAGAATTTTCAGCAGACGCTCCGATTGAAGAACCGGAGCGATTGTTAGTTCAGGAGGGGACATATATCCGGCAGGAAGGAGAATTGCCTCGCGAGGAGGGGACGCCCCCGAAAGGCTCGCGCGGCATAGCGTCATTTTAAGCGTGACCGCCGCCTCTCGAAAGCGTGGCAAAATCGGCTCAATCAGGCGTGGAAGAAGACATACGTCACAACTCCAAAGAGCGGAACGAGTATCGCAAACGAAAAGCCCATAAATCCGAAAAAACTCGGCATTCGGATGTTGGACTCCTCCGCGTAAGCGCGAACCATGAAGTTCGGAGCGTTCCCCAGATACGTCAGCGCGCCCATAAAGACACAGCCGCAAGAGATGGCGGCCAGAATTTGATCAGCACCTTCCGAGCCTCGCAACTCGAGGAACAGGGCCAGGTAACGTCCCTCCAAGGGAATCTGTTGCGCGCCGCAGGCGGTCGCGGTCGCCGCCAGATAAGCCGGCGCATTATCCAACACGCTCGACATCAACCCAGCCGCCCAAAAGTAGTGCCAGGGCTTGTGGAGCGCAATCTGCGAGCCGTGTGTGTCGAGCAGCAACAAGACCGGCGTGATGGTGATGAAGATGCCGGCAAACAAGATGGCGACTTCGATGATCGGCCCGAAGGTCGCATGATTCTTCTCGCGGATGTCGGGTCGCGTCGAAAAGAACGACGCCACCGACAGGGCCAGTAGCCCCCCTTCTTGAAATCCGAACGGCCATGGCTGGCCGGCGTTGCCGTAACCGTGCCGGGAAGCGAACAAGATCGCGATCACGCCCAGAAGGAACACGAAGTTGTGGGCCCCTCGCAAAGCGAAACGCAAGTCCCTGGTGCCGGCCGGCTGCATCACTCCCTCGCGCGCGTCGCTCGCCGATGCGATCCAGTCCCAGATCGCGAAGAGGACCACGAGGATGCCGTTTACAAAGAGCCACTGCGGGAAGAGTTTCAAGGTCCACTCGAAGGGAACGCCCTGCAGGAACCCCAGGAAGAGTGGCGGATCGCCCAAGGGGGTCAAGAGTCCGCCGCAATTCGCGACCACGAAAATGAAAAACACCGGGACGTGCACGACGTGGCGACGGTGAAGATTCGCGCGAATCAACGGCCGCACCAGTAACAGCGAGGCCCCCGTCGTGCCGATCAGGTTGGCCAGCACGGCACCGACACTCAAGAGCAGCGTGTTGGAGAGGGGCGTGCCGCGGAAAGCTCCCTCGATCAAAATGCCGCCGGAGATCACGTAAAGCGCGCCGATCAGGATGATGAACGACGCGTACTCCATCCCCTGATGCAACAGCTCGCGATCTCCGCTGGTCCCGAAGTGGTAGGCGAAAAGCACAATCACCGGGAAGGAGAAAAAGGCGGCGACCTTCGCCTTGTTGAGATCGTCTTTCCACCAGTTGCGCGCGGCAACCGGGAGGATGGCGATTGACAACAGCAGCAACACGAAAGGGACGACAAAGCCGACCGGCGTCCGCGGACCCAGCGGCTCTTCGATCGGCGGGACGCCCGGCTGATAAGTGCCCGCGCCCGAGCAGACGACGACGGCCGCTAGCGCAAAAGTCGGGATGAAGCACCGTCGCGCGTCAGCAAGGCACAGTGGCAATTTAAAAGTCGTTTTCATCGCGTCGGCACGTCAAAGAGTCTCGCCCGATCATTCCGGCAGCGGCTGTCCCTTCGTTTCGGGAAGAAACGGCAGCGCCAATAACCCCACAAGAAAGACGGTGCACATGGTGATGCCGGCATAGCGCATGTCGAGCGGTTCGGGGTAGCCCCGATAGACGCTGCTTCGCAGCAGGCCGAGAGCGGATGGGCCGATGGCGGCGACGAACCGGCCGACGTTGTAGCAAAAGCTCGTGCCGGTCGAACGCAGCCGCGTCGGAAACAGCTCGGGAAAATAGATCGCGTAGCCGGCAAACAACGAAAGCTGGCAAAAGCCCATCACCGGGAGCATCACCCAGATCTGCCAGAACTCTTGCAGGAACCAGAAGACCGCAAATGTGCTGACAAACGCGGCCAAAAACGCCAGCGCGAATGTCGGCTTGCGTCCGATTCGCTCGGCGAGCGCCCCGAAGCCGAGCATCCCCAGGGCCGCGCCGATATTGATGGCGATCGAGGAGTAGCCACTCCAGCGCGCCAGTCGGCCGCTGACAACTGCGCTCAACTCGCCCTTCACCTTTTCGGCCTCGGACGACAGCGTGACCGACGGGTCGGCCTCTTTCGCCAAGAGGGTCCTGACTTGCTCGGCGCGCGCGACGTCGCCTTCGGCGGTCGCGGCCTCGAGCTGCTGCTTATAGACGCCTTGCGTCTCGGGCTTGCGCTGCACGAAGCGGATCAGGTCCGGCGTATAAAAGCCGACCGACCACAGTCCGATCACGCCGGCACAACCCAAGAGCAATCCGAAAAGCGCATGGTGACGCAGTCGAGGCTCGCGAAACAGCTCGCCGTATGAGCCGAGCTGGGCGGCAATCGCCCCTCCGTGGCTGATGCGCTGCCAGCGTTCCGGCTCCTTCAAGCGGCGCATAATGAGCACGGCGACCAACGCGGGAAAGGCGCCGATCAGGAACATGATCCGCCACGGAGCGGCGAACGAACGCGAGCCCAGCGCCTGTTCGATCCAGCCGTGCTCCTGCGCGAGGCCAAGCCCCAGAAAGATAAATGCCGCGCCGACGTTGCCGATTCCCGACAGAGCCTGCAACAGGGCCAGCGCATAGGGCCGGGCCATCGCCGGCATGACCTCGGCCACGAGCGCGACGCCGACGGCGAATTCGCCTCCCACACCCAGCCCGGTCAGAAAGCGGTAGAACGCGAAGTCCCACACGCTCTGCGAAAGCGAGCTCAGACCGGTGAAGATCGAGTAAAGCAGGATCGTGACCACCATCGTTCGTGCCCGGCCGATGCGGTCGCCGAGCATCCCGAAAAACAGTCCTCCGGTGGCCCAGCCGGCAATGAAGATCGCGGTGGCGTTACCCCCGGCGCGGCCCCGCGCAAGCCGCAGATCGTCGAGCGCTTTCGCGTCGGCATCCTTCGGCGCCGGCAGCAAGTCCTCCATCGCGGCCGGCCGGGCGAGCACGAACAGTTGCTGGTCCATTGTGTCGAACAGCCACCCCATGGCCGCCACGACCAGCACGAACCAGTGATACCGGTTGAGAGCGCGATACCAGGGTCCGGAGAAACTCTCGGGAGTCGGCGACCTTCCCGCAGCGGGCGAGGCCGTGTCGTCAAAGCCGTGCATCAAGCACCTTGTGGACTGCGCGCGCCCGAAGCCAGCCCATCATGCTGAAATTCCAACACAAGGGATGCTGGCCTCTGTGCCGCGATCGAACATCCGAAAGTAACCGGCGCGAGAGGCCTGTGCAAATCACCGGGGGCGGCGTGGCCCGGCCGGCGACTTGCCGGAATCGAGTCTAAACACGACGATTTTGCATGAGACGCGCCAGCGAGCCGTTGGGCTTGCTGAACCCGGGATCTCGAAATGGAGCGAACATGGTGAGCCGCGTGGTCGGCGTTGTGATCGTAACCTTGGCAATCTCTCTTCCACTGAGCGGATCGGTCCTTGCGCAATCGGAGCCGTCTAAGAGTCCCGATGCGGCAAGCGCTCCCGCGGCGGCGACCGCTTCGACCGCGCCGCGGCTCGACCCCGTGGCCGCCACCGAGGCGTACGTCGCCAAGCTGACTCCGGAACAGGTCGCGAAGTCCGACGACTATTTCGAGGGGGGTTACTGGCTACAGCTGTGGAACTTTTTTCTGTCGTCGGCACTCTCGTTGATTTTGTTGACGACCCGCATCTCGGCACGGATGCGAGACCTCGCCGAGCGCGTGGTGAAGTTTCGCTGGGCGCAGACGCTCGTTTATGGCGCCCAGTACTTCCTGTTTACAACGGTCTTGAGCTTCCCGCTCGCCGTCTATCAAGGGTTTTTCCGCGAGCGGAAGTATGGCCTGGTGAACCAGACGCTGGGCGCGTGGCTGGGCGAGCAGTGCATTGCGATCGCGGTGGGGGCCGTGATCGGTGCGGTGGCCATCATGGTCCTTTACGCGATCCTGCGACGCGTGCAGAAATCGTGGTGGATTTGGGCGTCGGTAGCCTTTGTCGCGCTGTTGTTTGTGCTCGTGGCGCTGGCGCCGGTCTATATCGCTCCGCTCTTCAACACCTACAAGACGCTCGAAGATCCGAAGATCCGCGATGCGATTCTGAGCCTGGCTCGCGCCAATGAGATTCCGGCCGATAACGTCTACGTCTTCGACGCCTCGAAGCAGTCGAAGAAGGTGAGTGCCAACGTGAGCGGAGCCTTGGGGACGATGCGAATCTCGCTGAACGACAACCTGCTCAACCGCTGTTCGCCCGCTTCGGTGAAGGCCGTGATGGCCCACGAGATGGGGCACTACGTCCTCAATCACGTCTACAAAGGGCTGATCGAAATGGGGCTGGTGATGACGGTGGGGTTCGCGTTCGTTGCCTGGGCCTTCGATCGCATCGTCGCGCGTCGCGGCGCGGCGTGGGGCATCCGGTCGATCGCCGACCCGGCGGGCCTGCCACTGATCGTGCTATTACTGGGCGCGTACCTGTTCGTGATGACGCCCGTGACCAACACCATCACGCGCACGGAGGAAACCGAAGCCGACGCGTTCGGCTTGAACGCTGCCGGCGAGCCCGACGGCTTTGCCGACGCAGCGCTCATGCTCTCCGAATACCGCAAGATGCGCCCCGGCAAATGGGAAGAGATCGTGTTCTACGACCACCCGAGCGGCTACAACCGGGTCCTGATGGCCATGACCTGGAAAGCCGAACACCCCGCCGCCGGCGCCCACTAATCCGGACAGACCTCCACTCGCAAGCCCGGCGTCTCCTTGCCGCTCAACCACAGAGGTGTTTTTCGTGAAGCCGACTGCCACTATCGTGAGACGTTTTGCAGCGTTCGCGATCTTCCTGTTTGTTTCGCTTCCACTGGCCGCACAGGACGCCGGCTGCAAACCGCCCGTCGCGCCGACCAAGCCCTTCAGCTTCGACTTTCACGGTCGCAAGATCGACGATCCGTATCACTGGCTGAAGGACAAAAAGAATCCGGCAGTCATTGCCTACATCAAAAGCGAGAATGCCTACCGCGAAGCCCTGACCAAACACCTGAAGCCGTTCGAAGACAAGCTCTATCGCGAGATGCTCTCGCACATCAAGCAGACCGATCTGGGCGTCCCCGTCCGCGACCGCGGCTACTGGTACTACAGCCGCACCGAAGAGGGAAAGCAGTACCCGTTCTATTGCCGGAAGAAAGGCAGCCTCGCGGGGGCTGAGGAAGTTCTTCTCGACGTCAACAAGCTGGCGGAAGGAAAGAAGTTTCTGTCGGTCCGACCAGTCGGCGCCAGCGACGACGGCCGGCTCTACGCCTATCTCACCGACGTCACCGGTTTTCGCGAGTACTACCTGTCCGTCAAAGAGCTGAAGACCGGCAAGCTGCTCGAAGACACATTCGTGAAAGTGTCCGACGTCGAATGGGCCGGGGACAACAAAACGCTGTTTTACGTGATCGAGGACGCCGCCAAGCGGCCGCACAAGCTCTTCCGGCACATCGTAGGAGAGCCCAAGGAAAAGGACAAATTCGTCTACGAAGAGAAGGACGAGCTGTATCGTCTCGCTGTCAGCCGCACGCATGACAAGAAGTACCTGGTGCACACCTCGGAAAGCTCGACGACGACCGAGCAGAGGATTCTTGACGTGCGAACGCCTGAGGGGGAATTCAAAGTGGTCGCGCCGCGCAAGGAGGGGGTGGAGTACGCGATCGATCACCGCGACGGGCTGTTCCACATTCGCACGAACAAGGACGGAGCCGTCAACTTCAAGTGGATGACCTGTCCCGACCCGGACACGAATCCCTCCGGCTGGAAGGATTTCGAGCCGTACCGGCCGGGCGTGTTTTTGGAACGGATCGTGGCGTTCAAGGACTTCGCCGTCGCCGCCGAGCGCGAAGGGGGCCTGCCCCAACTGCGGATTTACGACTTTCGCTCGGGTAACTCGTATCGCATTCCCTTCCCCGAGCGCAGCTACACGGTCGAACTGGACCCGAACCCGGGATCGAACGCGAACCCCGAATTCGACACGCTCGACATTCACTTTGCCTACACGAGCCTGGCGACGCCCCTCTCGATCTTCGATTTCAACGTCGAAACGAAGGAGCGGAAGCTGTTGAAGGCAACCGAAGTCCCTGGCGGCTTCGATCCGAAAAACTATGTCACCGAGCGAATAGGCGCGACGGCGCAAGACGGGGTGAAAGTCCCCATTTCGATCGTGTACCGCAAAGGCCTCGTCAAGGACGGCAAGGCACCGATCTTCCTCTACGGTTACGGATCCTACGGTATCAGCGAGGATCCGAGCTTCGACCCGAAGCGGCTCGTGCTGCTGGACCGCGGCGCCGTCTTTGCCATGGCGCATATTCGGGGCGGGTCGGAGATGGGCCGCCCGTGGTATCTCGACGGCAAGCTGATGCACAAGAAGAACACGTTTACCGACTTCATCGCTTGCGCGGACGAACTCGTCCGGGAAAAATACGGGGCACGCGAGCGAATGGCGATCGAGGGGCGCAGCGCCGGCGGGCTGTTGATCGGGGCCACGCTCAACTTCCGCCCCGATTTGTGCCGAGTCGCGCACCTCGGTGTGCCGTTCGTCGATCTGATCAACACCATGCTGGACGAATCACTGCCGCTGACGGTGCAGGAATTTCTGGAGTGGGGCAACCCCAAGGAGGCCGCGGCGGGGCGCTACATGATGGAATACAGCCCCTACGACAATCTGGCTCGCACGGCCTATCCGTCGATTCTGGTGACGACCTCGCTCAATGACAGCCAGGTGCTCTACCACGAGCCGACGAAATACGTCGCGCGGCTACGAACGCTGAAGACTGACCAGAACCCTCTGATCCTGAAGTGCAACATGGACGCCGGCCACGGCGGAGCCAGCGGACGCTACGAAGCGATGCGCGAGAACGCCTACGAGCTGGCGTTCATTCTGAGCGAGTTGGGAATCACGGATTGAAGCCGTCGCGAGCGGCACGAGTCCTTCTTGCCATGCATTCGCATGACTGGTCGCGGCGGGCCTTCTTAAGGAATTCCGTCGCCCTCGCGGGGACAGCATCTTTTATGGACGTTTGGCTCGAAACGCACGCGGACGAACGGGCGGCGCCGCTTTTTGCCTACGTCGGCACTTTCAGCTCGCCGCTTCGCGACGTGGGGCCGACGCAGGTCGATCTGCCGCCGGGGAACGGGCGCGGCATCCACATCTTTCGGGTGAATCGCGCTACCGGCGCGCTCACGCCGGCTGGCATCCAGGAAATGACCACCAGCCCGAGTTGCCTGGCGGTCGACAGCTCCGGCACGCATCTCTATTCGACGAACGAAACCGATTGCATCGGCGAACGCAAGGAGGGGACGCTCAGCGCCTTTGCCATCGATCGCGGCACCGGAAAACTCAAGCTGCGCAACACGGTCGGTTCGGGCAGTGCGGGGCCCACCTATGTGGGCATTCATCCGTCCGGACGATTTCTGTTCGTGGCGAATTATTTCGGCGGCTCGATTGCCGTGGTGCCGATTCTTCCCGATGGGCAGCTCGGCACGGCCGGCAGCAAGGTTTACGCGGGAAAGCTCGGCCCGACGCGCTCGGCCAACGCTCCGGCCGGCAGCTTCGCCTTCAGCGGTCACGATGGGCAGCACGCCCACATGATCCAGGCCGATCCGTCCGGCCGCTTCGTGCTGCACACGGACCTGGGGCTCGACAACATTTATGTGTGGAAATGCGATCCGCGGGATGGCGCGCTGAGTGCGAACGATCCGTGGATCGTTGCCCTGCCACCCGGCGACGGGCCGCGGCATTTCGCCTTTCATCCCGCCATTCAGCCTAACGGAAGCCGCTGGCTCTACTCGATTCAGGAGGAGGCATCGACGATCGTGTTGTTCGACTTCGACGCCTCGACCGGCCGGCTCACGGCGCGGCAGACGATCTTGACTCTCCCCCCGGGTTTTGCCGGCAGCAACTTTTGTTCGGAAATCCTTGTCTCGAGCGATGGCCGATTCGTCTACGCCGGCAATCGCCTGCACGACAGCATCGGCATCTTCTCGGTCGGCCCGAACGGCACGCTCACCTTCGTCGCGGATGAGTGGACGCGCGGCAACTATCCCCGCAGTTTCGCCTTCGACCCCAGCGGCCAGTTCTTCTATTGCTGCAACCAGCGGGCCGACAACGTCACCGTCTTCCGCGTCGACCGCCAGACCGGCGGCCTGACCTTCACCGGCCACTACGTCCCCGTCGGCAATCCGTCGAGCATTGTGTTCGTCGATGCGAGCCGCAGCAAAAACCACGGACGCACGCGGTAGGTCCGTTGCGAGCTTTATTGTCTGCCGTAGGTTTTGTTGTACGGCGCGTTGCGGTCGAGAGTTTCATCTTCCAGTGAGCCCGGCTCGCCACTCGGCCTGCCGCTATAGCGCTCGCCGCAATAGTGCTCGATGGGCACTCTTTTTTCCCTCTCTTCCGATTCTTCCCGGGGCTCT
>DASPSM010000756.1:0-5783 GCA_035623955.1 Planctomycetaceae bacterium | reverse complement strand
AAGTAAGCCGCATGCGGGTCGAGTTCGTCGTAGTGCAGCCGAAGCGGGGCATCGTAAAGCGCTTCCATGTTGTCCAACCACGAGATCGGGTAGCGGGCGTGGGCGGCTCGGCCGGTGACGAAGCCGACTCGCGGCGTCTCGTAAAATCCGGGATCGCCCGCGAGGCCGACACCGCGGACCAGATGTGGCTGCCGCGTCGTGTTGCCCAGGTCGTCGTAAAAACCGCCCGGACCGGGATCGGTCCAATTGACTATGGCGGCGATCTCGCGGAGCTGGTCGCGCTCGTTATCGAGGCCGCGAATTTCATTAAAACGTCGCTTGAGCCACGGGCCGTTGTTGAGTGGCTCGTCGATGGTGTCGAGAGTCGCACCGCGGTCGACCGCGATAGCTTTGTGCCGCTCGACACTCAACTGCATGCGGATGCTTTGAAACAGCATATCGCCGAGCTCGAAGACGCGGGCGCGCAGGTCGGGAGCGACCGGATTCACGATCGACTCATCGAGCAGCTCTTCGGCTTCCCGCATGGCGACAAGCGGCCCCGCGACTTTCGCATTGCGGAGCTTTGCCAAGGCGTGCTCTTCGAGGGCGGTTTCGTAGACGAGCCGATGGTGCAAAAACGCGTCGTAGTAGGCACGGTAGAGCGCCTGCTGAAACCGCCAGTTCTCCAGGATCGACGGCGCGACTGACCGTTCCATCCCTTGGAACTGCGCGAGGGTCGTTAATACGCCGCGATTGGTGAGGAGCCGACCCCTCCAATTCTGCTCGAGCGCCAACAAACCCTGCGCGAAATCATCTGCGAGAGTGTCGTTCAAGAAATAACGGGAGTACTGCCGCAGGATCTCGATCACCGGCGTGTCGGGATCCCAGCCGAGGCCGCTCCAGACGAACTTGTTGACGTCGTCGTTGCAGCCCTCGGAATAGCTGATGAATCCAATCGACTCGGGCGACCAGCTCCGGAAGATCTGCGCCTCGTCCCGCGGCCGAGGATTGATGACCTCGCGGCCTTCCGTCGTGGCGTAAGCGAGATCCCAATCGGGGACTGGAAACTGGCACTGCCGGCTATGAGTGATGTCGGGATAGCGGCGGATCGGGTACTTTTTCGGCACCAGCGACCGCAGCTTGGGGAGCGAGATGCGAATCTGCGGCCCGTAAACAACGCCGCTCAGCCAGTCCGGCTGCTTCTCGTTGAGATAGGCCACAAAAGTGTCAAGCCACTTCTGGTTGAAGGACTGGGGCGAGACCCACATCTGCAGCTTGGGGTGAAACCGCCGCAGACTGGCGGTCTGCTTCTCGAGAAACGGCATCAGGATCGCCGGATCGGTGTGCCCTGGGTCTCCCCCGGGGACAAAGACCGCGTCGACCCGCGGCAATTGCTTGAGGACGCCCGCCCACTCGTCGAGGGCCGATTGCACTGTCTCGGGCTTCGAATAGTCGGCATCCATCGCCGGATACCAGACCCAGACGTCGAGTCCGTACTGATCCAAAAGCCGCGACATTTCGACCATCATTTGCATCTGCGGCAGCGGAAAATGCGGGCTGTCGGCCGCGTCGTCGGTCCGCGGAGGCAGCAACTCGACGGCATTCGTGCCGAAGACCGCCAGATCGCGGATGTATTGCTCCCACATCGGCACCGACCAGGCGTCGTACGAGTTGGTCTTGGGGCGATAGCCCAGCTGGTGGCCGCGGAGGCGATACTTGGGCGCGCTTGCGATGTTGAGCACCCCAGGCACGAGCACGCGCC
Organism: Planctomycetaceae bacterium; assembly: GCA_035623955.1. Lineage (GTDB taxonomy): Bacteria > Planctomycetota > Planctomycetia > Planctomycetales > Planctomycetaceae > DASPSM01. The sequence goes on along the minus strand of DASPSM010000756.1, from coordinate 4,042 downwards.
GCTTGGAAATCCGCAGTTCGCGCAGCAAACGGCCGACGCCGAACAAAACCCCGCGAGCATCGTTTCCGGCCACCGTGACGACAGGCGGTTTGGCATCGACAACTCGCAGCCGATAACCCTCCGCGGCGTCAAAGCCGCGAATCTGCGCGTCGGGCAGGCTGTGCTCCCGCATCGCTGCGTCGACGAACTGAGCCGGTCCGACCAGGACGACAGCCGCCGCTCGCGCGGGCCAGACATCCGCCACGGTCCATCGCAGCTGAGACCGCTTTTCGACCTCTTCAACCAGCATTCGGACGGCCTGCGACGGGGGCCCTGCTAACCCTTTTGGCACCACCACGACGGCCGCGCTGAGATCGAAAGTCTCTGCTGCCGAAACCGAGCCGAATGCCCCGCAGACGAGGCCGATTCCGAGGCAAATGACCGGAATAAGGCGGGAATACTGCATCGAAGCTCGACCCGGCGGGGTTGGAAAGTGGATTCGGGCGCGGATTTTGCGATTAATTTAAAACTAATCGCCGATCGGGCCGCGTGCAATCCGTTGGACCGCGGGAACAAAGCGTTGCGGGATTGCGGTTTGACGTCCTCTTTTTTGGCGAAGATTTTGGCACAGCCGCCGCTGGCTTGTCGCGACCGCGGCCGATATTCTCAATGAACCTTTCTGCAGAGCGTCGCGAGAAATGGAGATGCGGATGGTGGCCGTCGGGAGGGGCGAAGCGCACCGCCGTCATGGATTGTGGCTTGCTCTGGCGTTGTGCGTGACGATGGCAGGGCAAACCCGCGCGCTCGCTCAATCGTCGGGAAAAACGCAGCGAGAACCGGTCCGCGCCATTCGTCCCGAGCCACCGGCTGAAGAACGGCTCCATCTTGAGCCGGACGAAAAAGAACTCGTCGACCGCACGGTCGACCACGCTCTCGAATACCTGGCGGCCCACCAGAACAACGATGGATCGTTCCAAAGCCCTCCGATGGCGCGCCCCGCCATCACCGGTTTGTGCATCATGGCCTTCATGTCGCGCGGCCACCGGCCCGGCGAGGGTCGATACGGTTCGCTGATGGAGAAAGCCATCGATTACATCCTGGGCTTTCAGGACCAGGAGACGGGTGCGATCACCCCCGAGACGTCCAGCGAATCGTTCTTTTGGACTCGCGCTGCGGCTTATACACACGCGATCTGCGGCACCGCGCTGGCCGACGTCTTCCCGTTCACCGGTCGGTACAAGTTTCGGACCGACGCCAACAAGGAATCAGAGACCTTCCGGCGCGACAACGAGCGTCACGAGCGCATCGAGAAAGCCGTGCGGAAGGCGCTCTCGTTCACCCGGTCCCAGCAGATGCGGCCCAAACAGGTGGCCGGCGAAAGCGGAGGCTGGCGATACATCGAGTCGAATATGCGGAACGACTCGGACCTGTCGGTCACGGCCTGGAACATCATGTTCCTGCATTCGGCAAAGAAATCGGGCTTCAAAGTCCCCGATAGCTGGGTGAAATCGGGACTCCGGTTCGTGCACCGCACGTTCAGTAAGAAACTTGGAGGATTCGTCTACGTCCTGGCGGAGCCGTCTGCTCGACACTGCACCCGGGCCACGGTTGGCGGCGGAATTCTATGCCTCTTGCTGGGGGGCGAGCCCGTGAGCCAGCCAGTGCTCGACGCCGCAAGCTGGATTCAGCAGCACTCTTTCGATCAGTACAACCTGTCGTGGCCGCCCGGCGATCGCTATCACTACAGCGCGTTTTACTGCAGCCAGGCGATGGGCCTTTTGGGCGGCTCGAGCTTCCGGGAGTTTTATCCCCGGCTGTTGCACGTGCTCGCCGAGCATCAGCACACGGACGGCTCGTGGGATCCCGAATCGTTCTCTTCCGACACCGGCTACGGCGAGGTGTTTTCGACAGCCCTCGCAGTGCTGGCACTTTCGCCGCCGTATCAAAAGCTCGATACGTACAAGCGGTGAAGCCCAAATGGTGGAGCACGAGTGTCGTAGGAATGGCTCGCCGGCCTGAGCCCAAAGGGGCGGGACGCTTTTTCCCTTGGACTTAGGCCAGCTCCTCCGCTTTCACTCGTGCTTTTGTTCTACTCCCAGCCCTCGCTCGAGCCAAAGTGCCCCTCATCACTGGGCTCGAAGGGAGCCGGCGCTGGGGCGGGAGCCGGAGGCGTATAGGGGGCCGGAGGCGTGTACGGCGCCGGAGCCGGGGCTGGCGCGGGAGTCGGGTGCGAGGGGGCCACTGGCTTTTTCTGGACTGCAGGCTTGTGAATGGGGGGCTTGGCCGCCGGTTTCGCCTTCTTCGCGGAGGCCATTCGGGGCGCCTTTTTGGCCGCAGATTTCTTCGCGGCGGCCTTTTTGCCGGGGGCCTTCTTGCCCGCCTTCTTTTTACGGGCCATACTGGCTTTAGGGGCTTTTTTCTTGCCCTTCTTGCCTTTGGACGCCTTGGTCTTCTTCGCCTTCTTCTTGGTGGCCATGCGCGTTCCTCGTTTTTTTTGAGCCCCCGGATCGACGGTCCTCCTCGCCGATCGAAGCCCCGATCAGTCAGTCTCTCCACAATCTGAATGAAGTCACGTCACAGCAAGTTCCTATTGATAACGCGCGTTTCGCGCAATGAAAGAGTCCTGGGCTCTGATTTTTCGCGAACTTGGCGACTTTTTTCCAAGTGTCCTCCCATTTTGGCTGCCGAGAGCCCGGCACTTGGCGCCGAGATGGCAAAACGCCGGGTCCAAACCCGTCTAAAATGGAGTACGAGCTGCTTGAGGGATTGACGTCCGCAACCGGACCGCAGGCTGACCGAGTGAACGCTCATTTCAGGGGTCCGATCGGGCGTTTTGCGGGGAAATTCCCAAGAATCGGCACCGGAGAGAGTCGAGACACGTCGATACCTAGAAAAGCGGAATCGAATTTGCGTTGCGTTGAGCCAGTTCTCAGCCAGGCCGTGCGAGCGAGCAGGTTGCACCAGGCCGCCGCTGGGGATCGCAGCAAACGGTCCGTGTGAGCTGTCCTTGGGACGGACGGCAGCATCCGGCCCGTGTCGCGAAAAAACGCACGGCTGGGATTTATGCGGTTTGAGGAAGCCTTTTTAGAGGCGGATGACGGGATTGCGCTGTTTGTCCGCCGCTATCAACCCGACTCGCGTGACGCCGACCGATCGGTGCTTCTCGTCCACGGAATGTCCGAGCACGGCCAGTGCTATCAGCACGTGGCCGAATCGATCGTCGCTCGCGGCTGGAACGTGGTGCTTCCCGACCTCCGGGGACATGGGCAATCCGGCGGAGATCACACCCACGTCAACGACTTTGCCGAATACGTCGCCGATCTCAAGCGTGTCTTCGATGGGAGCGGCCTGCACGCGCAGAACACAGTGCTGGTCGGGCACAGCATGGGGGGCCTGATTTCGGCTCGGTTCGTCCAGGAGTTTCCCCAGTGCGTCTCGGCGCTGGCGCTGCTTTCGCCCCTTTTGGGGGTCCGCATCCGCATCTCTCCGATGATGGTGGCCATGGCAAGGCTCGTCTCGCTCGTGCGGCCGCGCAGCCGATTCCGCAAACGGACCAGGCGCGAGCATGCGACCCGCAACCAGGAATTCCTCCGTCGCGGTGATGCCGACCCGCTCATTCGTGAATCGGTGACCGCTGCCTGGTTTTTTGCCATGCGGCACGCGCTGCGGACGGCCTGGGATCTTGCCGAGCGGGTCACGTGTCCGACGCTGGTTCTGCAGGCTGGGTGCGATCTGATCGTCGATCCGGCCGCGCCCGAGGGCTGGCTGCAGCGTGTGGGAAGTGCGGATAAGACCATCCGAATGTTCCCCGACCACTACCACGAGCTGCTCAACGAACTGGATTGGTCCAACACGCTGGCCGACATGCTCGACTGGCTCGAACAGCGGTTGATCGTCCCGAGTGGATCGATCCTCGCGTTGCCGCCGGCGCGCCTGCAGCCCTCTGCTTTCGGGTCCGCATCGCCGGTTTTGCCTTAGGGCGAACCGCGCGTGACCCGAAGCCTCTGCACGGAGCGCCTCTAACGAACCGCAACGGCGCGGCTCGGCCAATGTTGACAATTTC
>DASPSM010000742.1:0-15348 GCA_035623955.1 Planctomycetaceae bacterium | reverse complement strand
GGGAAGATTCGGTTGTCCCCGCCGTAATGGATTGCGCGAATCTTCCGGCTATACGGCCGTGACCTATATTCGTGTTCCAATCGGCACGCCGCGGACGATGCTCACGGGCGTCACTTTGCGTGGAATCCGAGCGTTCGGATTTTCGCGTAACAACCGGACAAGTGCCGCTTGAGACGAGAGTCGCCGCCGACGGGTCGCAGGGCCGATGGGTCGCTGTATCCGCAAGGCAAGCGGAACGAGGAACCTTGCGGTCATCCAGTTGTCCAGAAACCGTGAACGGACTCAACGGAGCAAATCATGAAAGGACTCTTTAAGAAACTGGCGTACGCGGCACCCTTGGCCGTATGCCTGCCGCTTTACGCCCAGGCCGCAGACGCGGCCGCGCCGGGCGACGAGCCTGCGGGGAAGGTTCTCGCAGACTACTCGTTCACCTCTGCGACCGCGGACAGCGGCGATTCCAAGCTGATCAACACCAACGCGACCTTGGACGCCTCGGCTGATTCTGTGGTCATCCAACAGTCGCCGTCGTCGGCTTCGTCGGCCTCATCGTCGTCGTGCACGTCGTCGTCGGTCCCGGCTCCGCCGAACTGCTGCGATACCTTTGGCGAGCCCTTCTGCAACCCCCAGTACGTTTTCAATGCGGGGGTCGAAGCGACCATCTTCCACGTGCAGACGCGCGGGACGCTGGTCGATTCTTCGGTGACGCGTACCGCGGAGCCCACCTTCGACGACCCTTCGGCGCGCACCGATCCGAGCACCTTCGAGCAAGGCAACAGCCAGGTCTTCGACCAATTTACCTTTTCGCCCCGAATCTGGGCGGGTGTCCAGCAGGATTGCTGGGGCATCGAAGGCCGCTTCTGGTACATGAGCGATTCGACGAACCGGCTCGACCCCTGGGAGAGTCTCCCAGTGGGTGCTACGGGCCAGTACACGATGGATCGCATCAAGGCGTACACTGTCGACCTCGAAGGCACTTATTCATGGTGCTATTGCGGCAACAAGCTAAGCGGTTTCTTGGGCGCCCGTTATGCGTCGTACGAGGCCGGCCAGGCTGTCGACCTCACCCGCGACACAGCGCCCGACGCGGTCTTCAATACCAGCGCGTTCAGCAAGTTCACATTTAACGGTGCCGGTATCACCGTCGGCTTCCTGGGTCGCACGCCCTTGACCTGCGACGGTTGCCTCAATGCCGTCTATGGCGTGCGCGGCTCGGTCCTGTGGGGCGACGCCGAGCGCACGGTTCAGACCCAGGCCACCGTCGTCGAAGGCGCCGGAGCTGCAACCTCGACGAATAGCGCGTTTTCCGACGAATGGGAGACGGCGTTCATCGTCGAGGCTTTGGCGGGCCTCGAGTGGGATCACGAGCTGAAGTGCCTGCCGATGTGCGCCTTCCTCCGCGTTGCCGTCGAGTACCAATACTGGAACCTGGGCGACAAAGGCTCTGCTTCCAGCGACTCGTTTGCTTTCGCGGGCAGTGGGTCTGCCCACTCCAACGCCTCGATCGGAACCGTGGAAAACGAGTTGATCGGCTTTACCGTCGCGACCGGGTTCACCTGGTGAGACATTCGCTCCGCTCACCATGAATGGAAGACATCGGCAGGATCGTGACGGGTCCTGCCGATGTTTGTTTTTGCGCCGGAGGCGTTCGTGGGAGCTTATTTTCGGCGGGAACGTCGAGCTGACTCAGGCCCGGTGCGACATCGCTGAGCCCGAGGCCGCGTCGGGGGATCCAATGTGCTCGGGTCGCACGCCGATTCCGATCACTCGCGCGGGAATCCTGCGGAGCAACGCAAAGCGGTTAAACACCCGCAGCGGCCAGGGCGGCTCGAACTCGTCGCTGCTGGCGAGCACTTTGCCAATGATCCGGTTTTGAATCAGCACCTGCAGGCGCTGTGTGAAGCGCGTCGGGAATTCACGGCGCTGCTGTACCTTTTTGAGATCACTCTCGGTCAGCGTTCCGTTAAGCAGAGGCGCAGCGAGCAGATTGGCCGTCGCAACGGCGTCCTGAATTGCGAGATTGATGCCGACGCCACCAATCGGCGACATTGCGTGAGCCGCGTCGCCGATGCACAACAGGCCCGGGCGATGCCAGATCTTCAGCCGGTCGACGCTGACGGAGAGGAGTTTGACGACGTCCCAAGTCGCGAGCTCCGCCACACGATCGCGCGTGAATGGGGCCATCTCGGCGACCTCGTTGCGAAAGCCCTCGATGGGCTGCTTGCGCATTTCCTCAGCGTGCCCTTTGGGGATCACGAAGCCGCACTGCCATGAATCGCCGCGGTTGAGCATGACCATGATGTGTCCGCGGTTGAAATAGCCGAGCGTCTGCGGCGGATCGTCGGCCTTTCGCGAAAGGCGCATCCACAGCACGTCCATCGGCGCCCCCAAGTCCTCGACCTCAAAACCGGCCCGCGCGCGGACGGTGGAATGACGTCCATCACATCCCACCACCAGATCGCCGAGCACCTCGAGCGGTCCGTTGGGCCTCTCGGCACGGACCCCGACCACGCGCCCGTCCCGCTCGATAATCTCTTTGACCTCGGCCTTCATTTTCAGTTGAAAGCTCGGCAGCGACCGCGCTTTTTCCGCGAGGAAATTCAGAAAATCCCACTGCGGCATGAACGCCAGAAATCGGCAGTGAGTCGGCACGTGCCGAAAGTCGGCGATCATCACGCGCGTCTGGCCGATACAGCCCCCCAGCTCGGTCACTTCTTCGTGCGGCAGCCGCAGGAACTCTTCCAACAGCCCAAGCTCGTGCATCAGCTCGAGAGTGGAAGGGTGAATCGTGTCGCCGCGGAAATCGCGCAGGAAATCGCCATGCTTTTCCAGCACCGCGACCGACACGCCGGCTCGGGCCAGCAGGAAGCCCAGCATCATCCCGGCCGGACCGCCACCGACGACGCAGCACTGCACACGGATCGTTCCCGCTTCGCTCGTCGTGCCGGGAGCAGCCGAGTGCTCCAAAGTGGCCATGATGCTCCTCCTGACGGTGGCCAGCGATTGACGGCTATTGCGCAACGTCTGCCGAGAAGCGCCTCACGGCTTGGCCTGCAGGGCCGTCTCCTGGATCCGCCGAGCTTCGTCGGCATCGACGAAATCGCTATGGCACGAGGCTTTGTGTTGCTCTGCTTCCATGGTCTTGCGCGTCTTGGAGGCCAGCCGATGGATCTCGTCGGGACTCAGCACGCCTCGCTTTTCCAGGATCGCCTGCTGCTCGTCCGTCAGGGCGCCCGAGACTTTGGCTTTGTTCCAGGCGTACGAGGCGTCCTTGCCCGAGGCGAATTCGACGATCTCTTTCGAGATCCGCACGCTGCACCAGTCGTGTCCGCACATCGCGCAGAAGTCGGTGTCGACGTCGAGATCCTCGTCGTGATAGGCGCGGGCCGTATCGGGATCGAAGCTCAGCTCGAAGTGTTTTTCCCAATTGAGGGCCGCCCGGGCTTTGGTCAGCTCGTCATCGCGGTCGCGAGTTCCGGGAATGCCAAGCGCGACGTCGGCTGCGTGGGCGGCGATTCTGTAAGCGATACAGCCCTGCTTGACATCGTCTTTCTTAGGCAGACCGAGGTGTTCCTTGGGCGTGACGTAGCAGAGCATGCTCGCCCCGTGATAGGCGGCCGCCGTCGCACCGATGCAGCTGGTGATGTGGTCGTAGCCGGGGAACATGTCGGTCACGAGCGGCCCCAGCACGTAAAACGGCGCCCCGTGGCAGAGCTGCCGCTCGAGCTTCATGTTGTATTCGATCTGATCGAAGGGGATGTGCCCCGGGCCTTCGATCATCACCTGCACGCCCTTGCGCCACGCGCGTTCGGTCAGCTCTCCCAGCGTGTAAAGCTCGGCCAATTGCGCGCGGTCGGTGGCGTCGGCCAGGCCGCCCGGTCGCAGTCCGTCGCCAATCGAAAACGAGACGTCGTAGCGTCGCATAATGTCGCAGATGTCTTCCCACAGCGTGTACATCGGATTCTGCTTGCCGTGCGTGAGCATCCATTTGGCCAACAGCGATCCGCCGCGGCTGACAATGCCGATCAAGCGGTTCTTCACGTACGGCAAATGCTCGCGAAGCACGCCGGCGTGAATCGTGAAGTAGTCGACCCCCTGCGCCGCTTGCCGTTCGACCATCGACAGGATGGCTGCCTCGTCGAGCTGCTCGATGCGACGGCCGATGATCATCGAATAGATCGGGACGGTGCCGACGGGGACCGTGCTGTTCTCGACGATGGCCGTGCGGCACTCGTCGAGGTTGCCGCCGGTCGAGAGATCCATCACGGTGTCGGCTCCCCACCGCTCGGCCCAGCGGAGCTTGATGATCTCTTCGTCGGTCCCCGAGGAGACCGGCGAAGCCCCCATGTTCGCGTTGACCTTGGTGCGCGACGCGCGGCCGATGGCCATCGGGTCGAGCTGGTAGCCGAGATGCACTCGATTGGCTGGAATGATCATCCGCCCGGCCGCCACTTCGTCGCGCACCTGCTCGGGCGTCAGGTGCGGTTCGCGCTCGGCGACGCGGCGCATCTCGGGAGTGACGGTGCCGACCCGCGCGTGCTCGAGTTGCGTGATCGGGGAGAAGCCCACGGGAGGAGTCCAAGCCTGGGCCGACTCGTAGCTCGCTTCATATCCGGGGCGACGGACCCAATCGCCTGGCATGAAATCCCAGGCTGTCTTCTCAGACGGCGCGGGCATTCCCGGAGTGTCCGGCGAAGTGAATGTGAATCGGCCCGCAGATCCGGCCGCAATTCTTCCCGGGGCCGCAAAGCTTGCCGGGCTTGTCCCTGCGCTCGTGGACGAAGGATTACCGCCCAGCGGCGGGAGCGAAAACGGGAAGCCTGCAAAGTCTGCCAGAGCGTTTGCGGCGGAATTGGATGTCGACATGGGTGCAAGCTCCTTTGGGCCACGCGCAGCCTGTATCCTAGCCGTGCAGGTTGGAATTGCAACGAGTTGAGAAGACGGGCTCACCGGTCTGCCGCCCGACACTCCCCCATCCGCAAACTCAACTGGTCCTATCGCGTTACCCCAGACGGTACGCACGGCAATTCGTCGGCTGATCGGCCCGATCGGCCCGCATTGCCGACTTTAAGCTGCCGCCGTTTCCGTCTGCGTAGATTCGGATCATTGGAAATGTCGATCACATACCGTAGCCGCGCCGCGGTCGCGGGCATCGTTCGGACTTTGCTGACGCGAAAAGCCTGACTCTCGATGAACCTCCTCGAAGTCTGCAATCTCCGGAAGAGCTTCGGCAACCTGGTCGCCGTCGAGGACGTCAGTTTTTCGGTGGCAGCCGGTGAAGTGTTCGGGCTGCTCGGCCCAAACGGCGCCGGCAAATCGACCACGATGAACATGGTCGTCGGCCTGCTGGCTCCCGACTCCGGCGTGATCCGGCTCGAGGGCAAGGAGCTGGCGCCCAACAACCGCGAGCTGCGCACGATCCTGGGAGTCGTCCCGCAAGATCTGGCGATCTACCCGGACCTGACCGCCAGGGAGAATCTCGATTTCTTCGGCCGACTGTACGGCATCAGTGGGAAGACTCTCAAACAGCGAATTAACGAAGCGCTCGAGCGCACGGGGCTGACCGCACGGGCCAACGACAGGGCCGAAACGTTCTCCGGGGGAATGAAGCGGCGGCTGAACTTCGGCGTCGCCCTGTTGCACCGACCCCGTTTGATGATTCTCGACGAGCCGACGGTCGGCGTCGATCCGCAATCGCGAGCCCACTTGCTCGACTGCGTGCGGGCCCTGAGCGCGGAAGGCGTCGGGGCGGTTTACGCGAGCCACTATATGGAAGAGGTCGAAGCCCTGTGCGCTCGGGTGGCGATCGTCGACCGGGGACGAGTGCTGGCTTGCGACCACCTGCAGACCTTGCTCGGCCGGCTGAGCGCCGACTTGTGCCTCCGCGTCTCGCGGCCCACGAACGGACTGGCCGCCAAGCTTGGACGTTTTGGTCGAATCGAATCGGGGCACAACGGCTCCGCGACGATTGTCATTCCGCGCGAGCAGTCCGATGAAAAAGACCGGCTGAATGAGACCCTTGGGCAAATTCTCGAGCTGCTCGATCAGTCGCACGTCGACCTGCGCGGCGTGAAGACCAACGACGCCAACCTCGAGAGGCTGTTCTTGCAAATGACGGGGAGCCGGCTGAGAGACTGACCGTGAGTCTGATCTAACACCGCCCAAATTGAACTCCGCCATGAAAGCGTGGGAAATCACCAAAAAGGACCTGCGGATCCTGATTCGGGACGCGCGCGCGCTGTTTGTCCTGCTCGTGCTCCCGTTGGTGTTCATCACGATCATTGGCCTCACGATGGGCAAGCTCCTGGGGTGGAAGAATACCAACCAGGTGCTCCGCCTCGGCGTTGTCGACGCCATCGCCTACGAGCAGATCGGTCAAGCCGGCTGGGATGAAGACGATGCGGACGCGAAGCCCGCTGATGCCAAACCCGACGCCAATTCCGACACGGCACAAGCCGCAAAAGAGCCCGCCGCAAAAGAGCCAACTTCAAAAGAGCCTGCCGACAAACCCAGCGAGCCGAACCAGGCGGCCACCGCGACGGCCAAAGAGCCCCCTGAAACGCTCGACGCCGAAGAAAAAATCAAGCAGAAGAAAATCGCCCGCAACATCGTCGTCAAGGTGATCAACGAGCTGCAGCAGCGCGGCGGCTTCGAAATCAAAGAGATCCTCACGCCTGACCGGGCTCAAGCCGAGGTCGACAGCGGTGCCGTGAATGCGGCTTTGGTGATCGGCCCCAAGTTCTACCGCGAGGTCAGCCGCCTGAAGCCGGGGGACATCCTCGACAATCAGTTGAAGGAGGGCCTCTCCTCGCTCGACGTTTCGCTTGTCGGCCGCGAGCCCGAGTCCAGCACGCACTCGCTGATTGAACAACTGGCCTTCTCGGTGATCGTCAAGACGATTGTGCCCCCGGTGATGTGCCGCCACGCGTTGCATCGCCGGTTCATGTCGACCACCTGCGCGCAGTTCGACGACGAGTCGGACAAGCCCAACCTGCAGCCCGTGGCGGCCACGCCCCGTCCGATTGTTCGCAACGACGAGGTCTATAACGCGATCGTTCCGTCGTACACCGTCTTCTTTGTCTTCTTTATTGTGAGCTTTATGGCCCGCTCGGTGCTTCACGAGCGCGAGCAGGGGACTCTGCGGCGATTGCGGATCGCCCCGGTGCGGCCGATGTCGATCCTGTCCGGCAAGACGATGCCGTTCCTGTTCATTTCGGTTGCGCAGACCGCGCTGTTGTTTGTCTGCGGCCGGATCATGTTCGATTTTTCGTGGGGGGCCTACCCGCTCATGCTGGTGCCGGTGATTGTCTGCACCTCAATGGCGGCCACGGCCTTGGGGCTCTTGGTGGCCACGTTCGTTCGCAGCGAATCACAGGTCTCGGCCTATGCGACAATCCTGGTGATTACGATGGGCGGGATCAGCGGCTGCTTCACGCCGCGCAAGTGGCTCCCCGACGCGATGCGCGAATTCAGCCTCACCACGCCGCACGCCTGGTCTCTGATGGCCTACGAAGAGCTGCTGAGCAAGGCCGCACCCGACCCGCAACTGGTGTTCGAGTGCTGCACCATGCTGGTCGCGTTTGCCGTCGTCTTCTTCATCGCCGGCAGCGTGCGGTTCCAGTCGGTCGAATAGCCACCGAGCGATGCCGCGCTGCTTAAAGCGTGGCGCGCTGCTTCTGTCGATTGACACCAGCGCTGCACCCCGCTGACATGGACGGCGGCAAGCCCGCGTCCCGTTCATCATCCGGTCGGATCTGATCGCGTCTTCTTGTGGTCAAGCAACATGGCGTCGATACGGTACGGCATCGTTGGCGGCGGATTCATCACCGGCTTTCAACTGCGGGCACTCACGGCGGTTCGGGGCATCGAAGTTGCCGGCCTCGTTTCGCGACGACCACCCACCGCCCACTCGGAGTTCGTCAAATCTCAAGGCCTGGGGGAAGGGCGGATCTTTTCCTCGATCCGCGAGATGGCTCCGCACGTCGACGTGATCGCGCTCTTCGCTCCCAACTTCGCGCGGCTGGATCACGTGCAAGAAATCGTCGACGCCGTGCGGGCTGGGAGCCGGCTGAAGGCGGTGATTTGCGAGAAGCCTCTCGCCCGCAACCTTGCCGAGGCTCGCCGCATGGTGCAGCTCATCGAAAGGATCGGGCTGCGTCACATCTACTTTGAAAACCAGCTGCACATGAGGACGCTGCAGTCGACGCGGACACAGTTGGCGGCGGTGATGAACGCGATGGGCCCGCCCGTGCTGGTGCGGTCGGGCGAAGAGCACTCCGGTCCCCACAACGCATGGTTTTGGGACCCCACCCAGCAAGGCGGCGGCGTCTTGAGCGATATGGGCTGCCACTGCCTGGCCGTCGGCTGGTACGCGCTCACGCCTCCCGCTAAGCCCGTCATGTTCTTGGCGCCGCAATCGGTCTCGGCCAATCTCGCGCTTCTCAAGTGGGGACAACCGACGTGGCGCAAGAAACTGGTCGAACGTTTCGCAGTCGACTATGCGAAAACGCCGGCCGAGGATTTCGCCACCGGGATGGTCACCTACAAGAACCCCGAAACGGGCCGGCTCTCGCAGGCGCAGTTCACTTCGTCCTGGATGTACGACAAGCAGGGGCTGCGGCTGTCGCTCGACGGGTTAGGCCCCGGCTACGCCTTCGAGGCCAACACGCTCCGCTCGACGTTGGAACTCTTTATCGGCGACGACGCGGCCCGAGGCGTTGCCGACTCGGAGGCCGCCCTGGAAAAATCGACCGCCAGCCGCGGACTGCTCGCCGTGCAACCCAACGAGCCCGATCTCTACGGCTACACGGACGAAAACATCGACGCCCGTGACGCGATTTTGACCGGCCGGCCGCCTCTCTTGGATTGGCACTACGGCGTCGAAATCGTGCGATTGACGATGGCGGCCTATCTTTCCGCCGAGCGTCGCTCGACGGTCGACCTGACCGACCCAAAAACCGCGGCCGAATTGGAAACCTTCATTCCGCTGATCCAACAAGGCCGGGGCCGCGAGTTATTTCCGCCGGAGTCTTACGCCTAGTGCACGACGGGAGCGTGCTTAGTCGCGAGATGGCCGAGCGGAAAGGAAGTATGAAAACAAAGTTGGGTCGTTGGTATACGCCCGTCTTGTACGTCGCTGGGCTCGTGACGATTTGGGGCACCACGGGGGCGACGTTTCTCGTGGTGTACGAAGGCGAGAAATGGCTTGCGGGCCGTTCGGATATCCTGGAGGCCGCTTGCGCGTTCCAATTTTACGCGGCTTTGATTGCGGGTGCCGCGATCTGCGCCGTGGCAGGATATCGGCACGCTTCTCGGCGCAAGACCGCCTGGGGTGCAGGGCTCGTAGTTTTAGCCGCCGTCCTTATCGCCGCCGTCAATTCGGTCGAGCTTTTGTTTGCCGAACTCTGGTTCGCACTCGATGTCATGGGCTGGGAATAGTTATGAGGCGTTGACCGGGCAAGCGTCTTTAGCCGCCCGAGGGGAAGTTGACCGGCTTTTGCCCGCGTTCAATAATCAAAGTGCCCGATTTCGAGCGGCGTCGCGCCGCCAGGCCGTCGCTCGCGCTAAGAATTCGCCGGCCGAGGGGGACCGAGTCAAAGGGCAGGGATTCGCATGGTCAGCTGGTTGGCCAAGGCAACCGAGGTGCTGCGCGGCGCTCCGCCTCCCGAGCCGGAGCCCTACGAAGTCGCTTGTGTTTGCACGCACCGGCTCTCCGGGATGCGCCAGGCTGCTTTCCAGGTCGTCCGCTGTAACCGGTGCGGCAGCTACGTCTTTGTGCTCCCGCGGGACGTTTATCCCAAGCCCAAGCCGAAGCCCAAGAAAAAGGTGCCGAAGAAAGTTCCGCCCGCGATTCCAGGCAACATGACTCCGCCACCGAGCGCGCCAGGCGCATCGGTGGTGGCCGCGGGCCGAAAGAACGCCGTCGGCGGAGCGGCCGGCGTCGCACAGCCACCGCCGCCAGCGGCTCCGGCCGACGCGCCCGCCGTCTCCCCTTCGTCGAGCGAGATTCGTATCGACGCCGTCGAACTGACGTCGCGAGGGTCGTTATTCACGCCCGTGCGCCTTGTGGCGTGCGCGATCCTCGGCGTTGTTGTGTTGACAGGTTATCTCGTTTGGCAGTCACAGATGAAGGAGAAGGCCGCCCTCACCTTGCGCGAGCATCTCGAGGCGGGCGACGCCGCGTTCCGCGAGGCAAAGTATGCCGAAGCGGCCACGGAGTATCAGCACGCGGCCCAAGCCGTCGACATTCTGGGCCGGGACGACGCCGAATCGCGGGTCGTGCGACAGAAAGCCAAAGAGTTGAACGCGATCGCCGGCCTGTCCCCCTTGTCGCTTTACGAGCTTTGCGAGGAGGCCCGCGTCGCGAAGACTTCCGGCGACACCAAGTGGGGCGAACGATTCGATCGGCTCTATCGCGATTCGTGGATCATCGTTGAGGGGGATATCGTTTCTGACGCGGGGCCTGACGGCACGCCGCAGTCGATCATTCGTTACCCGTTCCAGATCGAGGGAGCGCCGGTGATTCTCGATGCGCGTCTCAAGGCGCTCGAACCTCGTTCGGCCGTCGCCGGTCCGCAGCATGTGATCTTTGCCGGGCAACTCGCTTCATTCGCGGAGGAAGGAACCAAGAGCAAAGTGTGGGTGCTGCGGCTCAAGGACGCGACGGCATTCCTGTGGGTCGGTGGGGACACGTATCGAGCGCTGGGACTCGGAACCGACGCATTGCGCACCGACGACGAAACAGCCCACCTGCTCGCCGAGCAGGGGGACACTGCGGGAGTCAAACCGTGACCCGCCGCCTGCGTCGCCTTTTCTCCCGACCACTGTTGCTTCTTCCGGTCGCGGTCGTGCTTTTAAACAGCCAAATTGCGGTGCGGGCGGCCGACGCGATTTCCATCCCCGAGTTGATGGCCGCCAAAAAGAAGGGGCAGTGGATCGCGTACGCGCGAAGCGGAGCCTCGCTGAAAATCGAGGGACGGTATTCGGTCTTCTCGTCAACGCTGCTGCGGTTTCTCAATTGCGAGGATCTGAATTTTGTCTGGTACAAGGAGGACGAGCCCTTCCCGATCGATCCCAGAGAGGCGCGCAGCCGCACCCTGGAGGTCTTCGGACACTTCGAGATGCGATCGAGCAGGCCTGTGTTCGTCGTGCGACAGGTCCGCGTGCTTCCTTCCGACCTGGATGCCCTGCGCGACAGAAAGGAGGCCCTCGTCAAAGCGCCTGCCGAGCAGTGGTACGCGCTGGGTGACTGGTCCTTGGCCCGGGGAGACTTCTATCGCGATCGCGACCTAATTCGCGAGTCCACGGAACTCTATGCCGAGGGGATCCGCCGCGAACAGAGTCTTTTGCCCGAAGATGCGCTCGACGCCAGGCTGGCGCTGGCCAAGAAGTACTCGCGATACGGACTTTCCGAGGATGATCGCCTCCAATTCGTGCAGCAATCGCTGGCCAACCGCTGGCTGTCGCTCAAGAGCGCTCACCCTTCGGCCAAGGATCTCGAAGAGCTATCCGAGCGCGTTGAGGACAACTTGCGGGGCTGCAACGTGCCGTTGACGCGGGGCGAGCCGCTGAGCCAACAGGTCGCGAGCGACCCGATTGGCGCGTATCGGAGCGCGTCTTACGCCGTGCGGCTGCGGATGAATCGTGCGTTGTGGGTGGAGATTCGCTCGGCCTTTCTCGAGGCTTGGGCCAAAGAGCACAATCGCGATTCCATGCAGCTGGCCGATCGCTTGGATCGCGAAATCACCGAAAGGCATGCCCGCGCCGAATCCTTACGGAGCGGCGCCCTCGATCAGCGGCTGGCCGACGTCGTGCGACTCAGCCGCGACGATTTGCTGGAGCTCGTCGAGCAGTTCCAGCATCGCAATCAGCCGGACAAGGCCCTGCAGGCCAAGCGCGACTGGGTGAAGGCCAAGGAAGAGCGGCTGCTCAAGGCGGGCCGCCCCAGCGATCTGATGCAGGCAGCCCACGAATATCAGTCACTTTTGGACGATAATGTGTCTGCCGCACGACTGTTGATCGAGGCCTCGAAAAACGCGCCCGACCTCAAGGAGATTTCGCAGCAGCTCGAACGGCTGGGCTACAAGCGAGTCAACGGGAAATGGCTGACGGCTGCCGAGGTCGCCGCGCTGCCGCCCGATCCGTTCCAGAAGGCATCCGAGGCGGGCCGCTACACCGGGATGACGCGCGAGCAAATCCGCAAGACTTTTGGACCGCCCGACTCGCGGACCCGCGTCGTGGCTGCGGGCAAGATCAGCGAAGTCTGGATCTACGACCAAAACGCCAAGTCGCGGCTGGCGATCCATTTCGTCGGCAGCGCGGATGGCCACGACGTGACGGCCGTGCACGTCGTCCAGTGACGTCAGCCTGGCCCGATGTCTCTCCGCAAGCTCATACCGAAGAGCATCTTGCGCCGGGGCTCGCAATCGGCCTTTGCGTGTTTCCGATGGGCAACAAGCGTGCAGAGGCGCCATAGCTCCTTTCGCCGCAGTAGGCAAGCCGAATCTGTGAAAATGAATAAAATACACAGTATGGGTAATTGACCAGCCCCCCCGGCCGCCTTTACAGTGAGATCAATGAGCAAGGGATTTTTGCTCGTAGCGCTACGGCAAGTCTTCTGAGCCATCTGTTGTGCAACCCGGTTCCGCAACCTTTGAATTTTGTGGAGATTTTTGAGATGAAGAGCCTTTTCGCACTCGCTGCCATCGTTGCCCTCTCGGCCGCTCCGGCTTTCGCTGGTGAAGGCCACGTTTCGGCCAAGTCCCTGGCCAACATGGGTCTGTCCGGAATGAAGAGCATGGACGACGCGCAGGGCATGACGATTCGCGGCCTGTCGATCGCCGTCGTTAGCGGCAAGAGCACCGCGACGATCCATGGCGATGGTGGCAGCGCCACCTCGACCAACAGCTACTTCGCCGCTGGTCACAAGTCAGCTGACGGCACGAACGTCAGCTTCGCCGCCGACGCGAATGTTAAAGTCTACGGCAACCACGTTATCGTGAACGCGAACATCGTCGCCGCTGGTGGGGCCTCGAGCGCGTCTGCCAAGTAGTTTGACTTCAACGGTTTGGGACTGACGACTCAAACCACGATCCGCCGTGAGCCAAACTCACGGGCTCCCAACGGCGCATCGAACTGTGTCTCGAGAAGCACGCTTCGCCGCAACTCTGCGACGAAGCGTGTTTTTTTTGGGGTTTGCCTTGGAAAGCTTAGGTGAAAACCCGGAGTGTACAGATGGATGGAAGTACGTTTAAAGCGATTAAGCTTTTTGCGCTAAATTTTCAGATTAGCTAGTTGACAACGATCAGTAAATATGGGTAGTTTGTGCCGCTGTTGTGTCCGGGACGACCGTGTCGTCAGCACGGTTTCCCGGGCGAAGGTACGCGTACTTTGTCCCTACTTCTCGAGGCACATCACATGAAGACTCTCCTTACGATCGCGTCGGTGTTGGTGTTGTCGGCGGCGCCCGCGTTGGCGGGCCAGGGCCAGGTTTCCCATAGTTCGCTTGCGAAGATGGGACTCTCCGGCATGCAGGTCATGAGCGATGATCAGGGCATGCAGATCCGCGGCTTGTCGGTCGCCGTTGCATCGGGTGGCAGCATCGCCACGATTCACACTTTGGGTGGCAGCGCAACTTCGGTGAACGCGTACTATGCATCTGGCAGCCATGACGCCAGCGGCGACGCCTTCAGCGTTGCTGGAACCCTGAGCGTCAACAAGTATGGTATCTCCGCGACGGTCGTCGGCGCGGGTGGCGCGTCGAGCGCACACGCCAACTAGTTGAATCCACGCGATTGACGGCGGCCCGCCGCGGGAAGTCCCCTGGGCCCCTGCGAAGTGCCGCCGGAATTCGCCGCGATCAAAACGCCTCGTCCAAAAAGTGGACGGGGCGTTTTTGCTTGCGCTCGATGAATCGGCGAATGGCGATCAGCGCGACCGTCTCAGTCCAGGCAACCTATTTGACGCTGCACCGGGTCGGCGACTAAAGTGTCACTCAGCCGCGCTCTCCTCCCGAACGCGGCTTCGGCAGGATTGTACACAATCGCGAAGCGGGCCCGTGCTAACGGAATGTGCGTGCGGCCATCGCTGCCACACGGACGCGTCCTCTTGCACGGCGGGACATTCGACAGGATGCAGACAAGCGCGTTCTCGGAACCGGCCAGGTTCCCGCGTTTGACTTGATTCGCCAGCTTGTATGGAGGCTCTTGCCATGAGGTGCTTCATTAGTGCGGCGTGCGTGATTGCTTTGGCGTCTGCTCCGGCTCTGGCCGGTGATGGACAGGTTTCCAAGCAAAGCCTGTCCCGAATGGGGCTGGGGGGGATGAAGCTCGTGTCGGATCAGGAAGGCTTGCAGGTCCGCGGCACGTCGATCGCCATTACCTTCAGTGCATCGTCCGGCTTTCCGATCGTGAGCATCAACAGCCCGTTTGACGTTGGCACCCACTTTGCCTTCAGCGCCAGTGCTGGCATCAGCGGCAGCACATTCGCCGGAGGTGCCGCGTCGGCCTCGGCTCATTGAGCGCCCCAACGGTCTTTTATTCCAACGGATCAGCCAAGAACGCTCTTCTCCCCGCGGGGAAGAGCGTTCTTGTTGGGCCGAGACAAATGGAGCATCGCTAAGGCCTGTTTATACAAACGGCCTGGTTTCCCCTTCTATACTGCCCGTGCGTTGCTTTTGCTCAGCGGGGGCCAAGTGGAGCTGGTACAGTTCGAGATTCCGGGAGAGGGGCGAGGCGTCGGCGTTCTTCACGGCGACGCCGTGCTGGACGTGACTGCCCACCGCCCCGAACTGCGATACCTGTTCGACGTGGTGGAGACGGCCTGGCGCGCCAATCAATCTCTGGAGGACTTTCTTCGATCGCTGTTGAGATCCGGCACCGGAGGGATGCTCGATTGGGCATCGTTGTGGCGCGCCGCGCCGGGGAGTGGCGAGCCGTTCTTATTGTGCCCGCTGGATCATCACGATTGGCATCATGTTCTAGTGAGCGGTACGGGGCTGAGCCACCTCGGTAGCATGCAGTCTCGCGATCAGATGCACCGGGTCGACTCCTTGCCGTCGCGGGACGCTGCGGCAACCCAGTCTCCTTCGACCGATTCTGCAAGGATGTTCGCCAGGGGGGTCGAAGGCGGCAAACCGGCCACCGGTGTCCGAGGAGAAGCGCCCGAGTGGTTCTATAAAGGCAATGGCGGCATCCTGCGAGGTCATCGTGCGGCGCTGGAGGTCCCGGCTTTCGCGATCGACGGAGGCGAGGAACCGGAAATCGTCGGCTGCTACGTGATCGATGCGGCCGGCCGGCCCCGCCGGATGGGGTTTGCGCTCGGGAATGAGTGGTCCGATCACGCGACCGAGAA
>DASPSM010000740.1:0-2875 GCA_035623955.1 Planctomycetaceae bacterium | reverse complement strand
CTCTCGGTCGGCGAGCCGCATCGCACGCTGCCGGCTCTCTTGAGTACGCTGGAGGGGCGGCGCTGGCCCCTCTCGAGCCTGTCGACGCGGCATGCGAGCCTCGAAGATGTCTTCGTCAAGCTCGCCGGCCGCCACCTGGATGACGACGAGGCTGCGACGTCATGACCATCGCTGAAACTCCTCGCGGTGTAAAAACTCTGGAAGCCGAGCCGGCACCGAGGCGCCGATTCATCGAGCGTCCGATGGCGCAGCTGGTGCTCGCGCGGCTCAAGGAGTTCTTTCGCGAGCCCGAGGCCGTCTTTTGGGTGTACGTCTTCCCGATTTTGATGATCGTGGGACTTGGCATCGCTTTCCGCAACCAGCCGGCCGAACACGTGATCGTCGACGTGGAATCGGGGCCGCAATCGGCGGCCATCGTCAAAGCCCTCTCGGCCGATTCGCGGTTCCAGGTCAAGACGTGCGATGCCGCCGAGTGCCGCGTCCGCTTGCGCACGGGAAAAACGCAGCTGGTGATTTCGGCGGAGGGGAGCCCGCTCACGTATCAATATCAGTTCGATCCGTCTCGCCCCGAAAACCTGGTGGCCCGCGACTCGGTCAACAACGTGCTGCAGAAAGCTGCCGGGCGCGTCGACCCGATCAAATCGAGCGAAAAGGAATTCTCCGAACCGGGGGGCCGCTATGTCGACTTTCTCGTCCCTGGATTGTTGGGGATGAGCCTGATGGGGGGCGGGCTGTGGGGCGTTGGCTTTGTGACCGTCGACATGCGGATTCGCAAGCTGCTCAAGCGCTTTCTGGCGACGCCCATGAGGAAGGGCGACTTTCTGGCCGCCATCATGCTCAGCCGGATGCTGTTCATGATTCCGGAAGTGCTCGTGCTGTTGCTCTTCGCCCGGTACGTGTTCGGCGTCTACTATTACGGCTCGTACGCGACCGTCGCTTTGTTGGTTGTCCTGGGAGCGACGATGTTTTCGGGGCTGGGACTGCTCGTGGCCAGCCGGGCCAAAACGCTCGAAGCCGTCTCGGGGCTGATGAACGTCGTGATGCTGCCGATGTGGATGCTCTCGGGGATCTTCTTCTCGTCGGACCGCTTTCCGGCCGCGGCCCAACCCTTCATCCAGATCCTCCCCTTGACCCCCTTGATCAATGCTTTGCGATCGGTCATGCTTGAGGGGTCATCCCTGGCTTCTCTTGGTGGCCAAATCGCCATCACGGCGGTGTGGAGCGTCGTTTCGTTTGCCGTGGCACTCAAGATTTTCCGCTGGCAATGAGGTTTTTTAAGACAAAACAGGCGCCGGCCAGCGTCAAGAAGGTCGTGGACATCCACGAGTCAGGCGATTTTGCCGACCGTGTCCGGTTCTGTGCCGAACGGCTGGCCGAAGAGGGAGTCTGCGCCTTAGGCGGGCTCTACGATGCAACTGCTTCGCGCCTCGTCCGTTACGCCAGTACCCTGACGCGGCAACGCGACGATGCCGAGGATGCCGTCCAAGCGGCCCTCGTGCGGATCGCGCTGCGCCCCGGGCTGTTGGCGCGGGCTCGGTATCCCTGGGCCTACCTGCTGAAGATCACCCGCAACGAGGCCCTGAACATCGTCCGCCGTCGCCGGCCGATCCGGCCGTTGACGCGACCCGATGCGCGAGTCTGGTCCGACCCACCCACGCACGGTGAAGAAGAGATCCATCAACTGGTGCGTTTGGCGCTGCGGAAGCTGCCCACGACTCAGGCCGAAGTCGTGGTGCTGAAGATCTGGGAAGAGATGACCTTCGCGGAAGTCGGGGAGATCCTGGGCCAATCGCCGAACACTGCCGCCAGCCGTTATCGCTACGCGCTGCAAAAACTTTCGCAGCACCTCCATTCGGTGGTCGAAGAGGTGCGGAATGCGTGAGGAAATGCCACTCGACCGCCTCGAGGAGCTGGTCGAAGATTCGGTGTTCCATCCGTCTCCCTGCAAGCGGCATCGCGAACGCGTTCTGCGCAGCGCCGTCCGGGCGGCCGTTCAGCAGAAGATCTCGCGCCGCATGATCGCGGTCGCGGGTGCCGCGGCCCTCGTGTTGGGGATCGGCTTCGTCGTCGTTCGAATCGCGACCTCTTCCAGCGAAGCCCCTGCCGACGCGGCCATGCCGGCCCAGGCGGCGCCGGTCGAAACGACGAACACGCCGACGCCGGCCGCGCAGCCGCCGCAACGCGGCTCGATGGGCGAAGGTCTTTACCGCACGTCGGGCCTGTAGGCCGCCGGCAGTGGGTCAGTTTGAAAAATATTCAGTGGCCGAGTGTGAGTCCGCTGGCTTGACGTCCGGTGCCTACCGTCCGGGAAGATTCCATTCCTTGATTTCAAAACGGGCACCGTCTTTGGTGACGTCGACGAATTGGCCGACCACGGTCAGTCTGTGTCCGTGAGCAACGTAAACGACCCGAGCCGTCGTGCGACCGTCTTTGCAAGCGACTGATGCGGACTCTGCAACATAGGTCGACTTGAAAATTCGGATATCGACAGCGGCATCTCCTGCGGCTGTCAGGTGTGGATGCAACGTAAACGTGAACGCTCCAGAATGCTTTTGGGCAGCAGTCAACGAGGACGCGGCGGTGAGTGTCAGACAAAACGCGACAGCGGCGGCTTTCAGCAACATCGCTAATCTCCTTTGTCGTTGCCGGATTTGGACATTGACGAAGAATACCGAGTCGGCCATTCTTCGTGTATCCCAAAGCGCTCAACCAAAACCCAAGCGTCCGCGAGACGTTAATCAACTCGCCAAGGCAATCGTCGATCAGGCCACGTCTGAGACGCCCGCAGAGGCAGCGCCGCCTAAACCAGGCCCGTTGCCTCCAGTCGCACTCAAAGCCGTACAAACCCGCGGCGGCACCCGTATCCGTCTCCTCC
>DASPSM010000739.1:0-3429 GCA_035623955.1 Planctomycetaceae bacterium | reverse complement strand
CCGAGGCGCGCGACGTTCTGCGGGCCTACGTTCGCGATTATCCGCAGAGCAAGAACCTGCCCGACGCTTTGTACCGCGCGGGAGAGTGCAGCTACCTCCTCGACGATTTGAAATCGGCCGAGCGCGAGCTGGGTCAGTTCGTAAAAGATTACCCGCGGCACGAGCTGGTCGAGTGGGCCCTGCCGTACCTGGGCGACAGCAAGCTGCGGTTGAAGGAGCCGGCGGCCGCGCGTGACTTGTTCAAATCGGCCCTCGAGCGGTTTCCCAAGAGCCGGCTGGCCGACGACGCCAAATTCGGGCTCGCGCGGACGTACGAAGATCTCCATCAAGATCGCGAGGCAGCCGACCTGTACGCGGAGCTGGGCGCGGACAAGAACAGCCCGCGGGCTCCTCAGGCCTTGATGAACCTGGCGACGATTCGCTTTCGCGCCCAGCAGTTTGACGAAGCCTCCCGGACGTTCCTCGAGCTGGCGACGGAATTCCCGAAATCATCCTTGGCAGGAGCCGCGCGTTTGAACGCAGGCTTCGCCTTTTACGAGCGAGGACGCTATCAGCGCGCGATCGAAGAGTTCGACCGCGCGGCCGGGGATAAACGCCAGGCCGTCACCGCCGGATATTGGAAGGGGCTCAGTCAAAAGGCGCTCGGAGACTATCCGCACGCGCTCGACCAGCTCAAGGCGACCTACGAGTCCGATCCCAAAGGCCCGCAGGCCGAAGGCGCGCATTACTATTGGGCCGAGTGCGAGCTGCGGACTGGCCATTTCGACGCCGCCAAAAAACTCTTCCTGGCGGGCGTGGACAAGTGGCCGAAGGGGGATCTCGCCGACGACGGGCTGCACTTTGCCGGCGAGGCGGCGTTGCTGGCCGGGTCGCTGGACGAGGCGAAGCGGCTCGTGCGGCAGTTCGAGCAAGCCCATCCGAACAGCCCGCTCAAGCTCCACGAGCAGATTTTGAAGGCGCGCGTGCTCAACGCCGACGCGGCGGCCCTGCTGAAAGAGTCCAACCGCCCCGACCGCCCGCTCAACGCGGCAAAAGCAGAGCAGGAACGCCGCGACGCCATCGCGGCGCTCGAGAACGTCGTCTCGCAAAGTCATTTGCCGCGCACGATTGTGCTGGCCCGGTTTTATCTGGGACGCACGCTGGAAGACACGGGCGACTTCACGCGGGCCGTCGACGTCCTGGCACCGCTGGTCAGCCAGGCCGATCAGCCGAAGGCCTCGTCCGAAGCCGTCGATGCGCTGGCTCTGTCCGGACACTGCCTGGTCGCCGGCGGCAAATTCGACAAAGCCATCGGGCCTTTGACGAAGTACCTCACGCTGCGTCCGAAAGGCTCGCAAGCGGAACGGGCCCTCTCCGATCGGGCCGTCGCCCACGCCCGACTCAAGCACCGCGAGAAATCTGCCGCCGACATGGCCCAGTTGATCGACGCGTTCCCGCGCAGCCCGGTCACGGCCGAGACGGTTCGTCGGCTGGCCGAGCTTTCGTACGACGGGCGGGACTTTAAGACGGCCCTCGACCGGTTCGCAAAGCTCGCCGAGCTGGGCGGGCCGAAATCCGATGTCCGTCGGATGGGTCTCTCGGGTGTTGGCTGGTCGCAGTTCGAGCTGAAAGCCTTCGATCAGTCGGCCGCCGCTTTCGCCGAGGTCTTCGAGACGTTTCCCCCCGACATTCTGCAAGTGGCCGAGGCGGCCTACATGCGGGCCCGTGCGCTGCAGCAGGCGGGCAAGGTAGCCGACGCGGCCCGGGCATACGCAGAAGCCTTCGATAAGCTTGCGCCGGCGGCTGCCGCCAGTCCGGGTGAAGAGTCGCACGGTCCCACGCAGTACGGCTTTCTTGCCGGCATTCAGGCGGCCAACCTCCTGGCGCAGCTCAAGCGATACGACGAGGCGGACGCAGCCTATCGAAAGCTGGCGGAACGCTATCCAAAAGCCACCAGGCTCAGCGACGTTCTGTTCGATTGGGCGAACCTGCTGTACGTCGCCAAGAAAGACGCGGCGCAGAAGCAGCGGATCCGCGAGGTGCTGACGCGCGTCGAACGGGACTTTCCCGCGAGCGCCGTCGCGTCCAAGGCCCGGTTGTTCCTTGCGGAACTCGACGCGCAGGAAGGGCAAGTCAATCCGGCCGAGAAAACGCTCCGCGAGCTGATCGCCGATACGGCCGCCGACGCCAAGACTCGCGAAGACGCGCTGGCCCGGCTCGTGACCCTTTCGGCCGACAAGCAGGACTGGAAGAGCGTCCGCGAGCTGGCCCAGAAATATCTCGCGGAATTCCCCAACGGCATCGACCTCCGCGTTGTGCGGCTGCAATCGGCGGCCGCCGAGCTGCGGCTCAAACAATGGGCCACCGCGGAAAAAATGCTCGACGGGCTCGTCGACGAGCTGAAAAAGGAGGCCGGGCAGCCGGCAGCCTGGTGGCCCAACGCCTGGATTCTGCTGGCCGAATCGCAATATCAGCAGCGAAAGTACGACGAGGTCGAAGCCACCGTGCAGGACCTGCGCAGCCGCCTCCCCAATTCCCCCTTGTTGCCGCAGGCCGACGAAGTCCTGGGTCGCAGCTTCAAGAACCGGGCGCAATGGGACAAGGCCATCGAGGCGTTCCAGAAAGCCATCGACGGCTCGCCCGGCGACCAGAACGAGACGGCCGCCAAGAGCCGGCTGATGATCGCCGAAATCCGCTTTCTGCAGCAGGACTTTCGGCAGGCCGAGCTGGAGTACCTCAGGGTGCGGTTTAACTATCCCGCCCTGGGCGAATGGGCGGCGCCGGCCCTGTTTCAGGCCGGCCAATGTGAAGAAAAACTGCAGAAGACTCGCGACGCCGAAAAATCCTATACTGATCTGATCAAGAGCTTTCGCGACAGCGACTTCGCCAAGGAAGCCCAGAAGCGGTTGGACGAGCTTCACAAACGGCCAGCAGGCTGAGGATCCCATGGCCCACTTCACTCGACACCGACGGAGCGGCAATCTCCCTGGCCGCAAACGCGGGGGCTGGCAGCTCGTCGCCCTCGCCGTGCGGCTGGTGGTCGTGATCTTCGTGGTCGCCGTCTGTTTGACCAGATGGGGTCCGGCCCAGGAGCGAACGCCCAAATCAAGTCCCGCGACCGCCGCGCAACCCAAACCGCCGGCAAGCGCGGCGCCGACGACGCCCCCGCCCCCGGTGGAATCCAACGTCCCTGTTCGAACGGGCGAAGAAGCGGCCTCCCAGCCGCCGTCTGACCAGTCACCCTCCGGCGGCCCTGCCGCGCCGGCAGCGAAGCCGGCGAAAGCTCATCGCACCATCCCCACGCGGCCGCTGGAGATCATCGAAGCGCTCGGCGTTCCGTTTATCATCGCGTTCGGCGTCTGCTCGGTGATCGCCGTCTGGTTCTCGATCGAGCGGCTGGTCGTGTTGCGCCGCGGCCGCGTCATTCCCCGTCCGTTCGTCGAGCGGTTT
>DASPSM010000714.1:0-5677 GCA_035623955.1 Planctomycetaceae bacterium | reverse complement strand
TCTTCTGCTTCCTCGGCTGACCCGCAGAGGCGATACGCGTAGCGATAAACGAGCGCGTAGTGCAGGCGGGCCAGTTCCGACAGGTTCGGAACGGATCCACTGTCGTCCATGGCGAACCTCAATATTTGAGACACCAACGCTTGCCGGTTTATTCCCCGCGCGCCTGATCCTGGAACCTTCTGGAGAAGGAGCGCTGGCCGGGGGTCGGATCCTTCCGCACCTCGCAGTTTGTGCCGCAGCGTCACGATTCGCAAGTTTCTCCGGGGATCTCGCGTCGCACAAAGGGGCGGGACGACTGGAACGTGGGACCACGCGGCGGATTAAGATTTCGGGAATAAGCTCGCCAGGTTCCCCGTCTTACTGACTGTTCGCGGCAAGGCGTGGCATCTTTTGGATTTCCGCACGGCTTTTCAGCTACGAGCAATAAAAAGGGGTTGAACACATGCGCAAGTCGTTAGCGTTGGTTCTGACAATTTGCATTGGTGCTCTAGCGGTTGGCTGCGAGCCGGAGACGAAGCCGGCGGCTCCCAAACCGCCTCAGACTGACCTCGGCAAAGCGGCACCGCCGCCGTCGTCGTCGACGACACCGCCGACGAAGGCTCCTGAGAGCAAGTAGCGAATGGTCTCAGGCTGACTGGCGGCGAGGGGTCCTGACAGGCTCTGGGCGCGGCCTATTCGCCGACGTACTTCCAGAATTCTTCCTCGCCCTCGTCGTGCGGGGCGCCGGTCGGCTTTCGCTTGGGGCGATCCGGAGCTAAAGGTTTGCGCGGCGGCTGTGCCGGGGGAGTCTTGATCACCTCGGTCGCCGGTTTGCCCGCAGGTTTGGCTGCAGCTGCGGGAATTTGCGCTGCGGGAATTTGCGAAGCGGGAATTGGGGCGGCCGATTTGGGCGCCGGTTGGGGCCGGTTTGCAGCAGGCGCCGCGGGCTTCTGGGCCGCGGAAGGGGGTGCGGGCTTTGGGGGGGCAGCCAGCGACGTTTGCGCCTTGAGCGCACATCGTCGGCAGATCCCGTTTTCGTCGGTTGGGCCGCCGCACTTCTTGCAGATTGCCACCGCTTTGTAGGGTGTCTCCTCGAAAAACGCCTCCCATTTGTCGGTTGCGAAATCCGGGACATGAACCGCCGTCCCAGACGGGGCGGGTTTCTTGAACGGATTGCGCGCCCCCTCGTCGGCGAGCACGACCGAATCCGAGCCGGTCAAGCGCGGATCGGAGGTCAACTGCGCGACGATGTTCTCTTGTCGCAGGATTTCGGTGTGCGCCGACTTGCCGCTGGCGGCATCCTTGGCCGAAACGTGCACGCGGGCCTGCGGGTCGTAGCTGATCGTGACGTCAATCTTCGACCCCTCCGGAAGATTCGGCGGCAGGCCATCGATGCGACAATCGCCCAACACGACATACGGTTGATCGGGCTGCGTGCCACTTTCGATGATCACCAGGTGCACGCGGCGCTGGTTGGCGATCACCGTTCCGAATTGCTGGGTCGAGGAGACTGGCAGCGGCGTGTTCGCGGGAATCAGATAATGCGGCACACGTTTTTGCGTCTTCATGTCGCGAATCAGGATTCCCAGCTCGCGGGCGTTGACGCTTTGCTGCTTGACCTTCGCGAGCCGTCGGCTGGCGTCTTCGCTCAGGATCGAGCGAGCGAATTTATCGTTGGCGAGCAGCATGCCCGCGTAATAGGTCGCACCGTGCGCGATCGAGAGATCCGGCGAGAGCGCCGTGTTGAGTGTCCGGCCGCTGAGCTGCTTCAATCGGCCGCGGATCATCGGCATCCGGGAGGCGCCGCCCGTGACGAGCACGACGTCGACGTGCGCCCAGCCAAGCTTGTTATCCTTGAGCAGCTTGAGGGTGATCTCCTCGGTGCGGTCGACCAGGGGCTTGGTGAGCCTCTGAAACTGCTCCAGCTCGACCTGGTAGGTCTTGCGATGACCGCCGTGGTTGATCGTCAGCGCCGCGCGCGGACGGAAAGACAGGGTTCGCTTGGCTTGCTCGACCTCCAGAGACAGCGACTGCAAGCTCTCGGGGTTGCTTCGCGGATCGTCCCGATACGCCTTCACGAACTGGTCGGAAAGCGCGTCAACCAGGGACTGGTTCCAGTTGATTCCCCCCAGATGCAAATCGCCGCTGCTGGCGATGACGGTGACTTCGTCTTTGCGGTAGCGAACGAGCGACAAGTCGAACGTCCCGCCGCCAAGATCGTAGACCAGGATCCGCTGCTCGCCGGCCAGCTCCGAGAACCACAGCCCTTCGGAACCGAGGACGTAACAGAGGGCCGCCGCGACCGGCTCGTTGATGACGTCGACCCGCTCGAGGCCGGCCGCATGGCCGGCTTGAATCGTGGCGTGCCGCTGTGCGTCGCTGAATTGCGCGGGGACCGTGATCACAGCCTGTGTGATGGTCCCGATTTTGTCTTGCGCCGCCGCGACGAGCTTTTTGAGAATCAGCGTCGCGATGTCGACGGGGCTATAGGGGCGATCGTTGATCCACCAGCGCTTGCCAACATCGCCCATGAAGCGCTTGGAGTTTTCAACCACGCGATCGGGAAAGCGGATCGAATTCTTCAGCGCTTCGGTCCCGACGATCGGACAGTCGCCCTCGAACAAGACGACCGAAGGGGTCGCAAGCTCACCTTCCTGGTTGGCGATGACGACCGGCTCGCCGCTCTCGTTGAGATGCGAGATAACCGAGTATGTCGTGCCAAGGTCAATTCCGACCGCCTGCACCGCCTGCGTAGGACGCGTCTGCTCTGGCATGCTACTATTGTAACCGGAATCTCAGGCGGCGGAATAAGTATGGTTTGGCGTTTTTGTAGAGCCCTGTTGCTCGTCGGCTGCCTGTTGGAGCCGGGGGCTACCGCCTGGGCGGGCTCCTCGACGGGCCTCTTCCCCGATCCCCTTCCTGCCCATTATCGGACTGGCCGTAATTTTACGACGGCACTCGAGCAGTCGATTTCAGGATCGTGGAAGGGGGTGCCGCTGCGATCGGTGCTCAGGCGGCTGTCGCATGAACGCGAGGTTTCAATTCTCCTGGATCGCCGGGTCGATCCCGATCAGGACGTAAAAGTTGAGACGGTCGACCAGCCCTTCCGAGCGGTGATCAACGAGATTGCCCAGGCGACTCAGCTCGGCGTCACGCAGGTCGGCAATTGCCTGGTTATTGCCCCTGCGACCCCCATTTTGCGGCTGCGCACGCTGGTCGCTCTGCGCGACATGGAACTGGCAAAGCGATCGGCTTCTTTCGAGGGTGCCTCGCAATTGCGCACCCAGAAGGCCACGATTGCCTGGGACGATCTCGAACGGCCCGCGGATATCGTGGCCGGCATCGGGCGACAGTTCGGCTTGTCGATCGTCGGGCTCGAGCTGATTCCGCACGATCTGTGGGCCGGCGCCACGATCCCCGAGGCCACAGCCCCTGAAGCGCTGTCGCTCGTGCTCAACCAGTTCGACCTGACTTTCGAGTGGCTGCCGCGCGAATCGGGAGTCCGGTTAGTGCAGGCCCCGGCGCATCCGACAATCGAACGGTCGTATTCTCTGCGCGGCAAGCGGGCTCCGCAGACCATTCGGATTTTGCATTCGCTCATCGATGGACTCGACGCGCAAACTCGCGGCAACAGGCTCGTCGTCCGCGGGACGGTCGAGCAGCACGAAATTGTGGAGTCGGTCATTCGAGGCGCGAATGGCTCGTTGCAAGCGAAGTCGAAGCAGACTCCCGTGCCGATCGAAAAGCAGTCGTTCATGCTGCAGGCCGGCGGCGTCAGCCTCCAGGAGCTATTGATCGAGTTGAAGAAACAGGGGTTGCCGTTGGAATACGACGCGGCCGTGCTGAAACGAGCCGGCGTTGATCTGAGACGCAAAGTCGACGTCGATTTGCCGCGGCTACCAGCGGCCCAGTTCCTGGCGCGGCTATTGGAGCCGTACGGCCTGACGTTTCGCTTCGAGCACGGCGCGGTGCTCGTGTTCCCAAAATGACGCCGATCCTGGGTTAGAGTGCGCCTGGGCGCCGCGAGCGCTGGCAGTTCGCTTTAAGAAGATTCCGAAATTTGCGGTGGAATTTTCGGATTTCCTCGATTCAGGCCTCAAAGTTTGCCGACAAAGAAAAATGAGTCCGGACGGAGGGCGCCGGCGATTCAGGGCTATCGATGCGCGCGCTCTTCTTTTCGGCGGCGTTGGTCTCGGCCGCACTCTGTGGCTGCGTGAGGTGCAGCATTCCGCTCAACGCACCCCCCTACGACCCCGCTCAGTGGGGCTGGGGTCCGCAGGACCACTTTTACGTGACCCGTTCGTTCTACGGTTTCGCCAAGGACTATCCGGGCACTCACCCGTACTACATGGTCCCGCCGAATGCGCCGGTCCGTTTCATTGCGGCCGGCCCGGCGTGTGCCAACTGCGGGCCAACGATGATCCCCGTGTGGTCTGCCAGAGCGCCGATGGGCGGACCGAACGGAGTCGCCCCGACGATGGTCATGGGGCCCGCCGCCGTGGGACCGAACGTGGCTGTCGGCCCGACTGCGGTCGCCTTCTAGGCACCTGCTTGGCAGGAGCGGTTGACTCGGGACGAATGTCGCTCCTCCCCCTATAATGAGGGACGCACTCCTTCCCGCCCGGCAGCACATTGAATGTCATCTCCCCCGCCTCAAGTCCCGAACCGGCGTGATTTCTTGTCGGGCCGCGCGCTGCGCGGTCAGCTCGAACGTTCGGCCGAGGCGTTCACCAGTGCCCTCCTCGACGAGCACACGGAGCGGATGATTCCCGAGGCCGGCCCCA
Source organism: Planctomycetaceae bacterium (assembly GCA_035623955.1). Lineage (GTDB taxonomy): Bacteria > Planctomycetota > Planctomycetia > Planctomycetales > Planctomycetaceae > DASPSM01. The sequence continues at coordinate 914 of DASPSM010000714.1, read as the reverse complement.
CGCTGCGATTGCAGACGCGGGCGATGGCGTGCGAGTTCGGCGTGGTGATGAATCCGGGCCCGCCGCGGCACGTGATGCTGGCCTCCGATGCGCTCGACATGATTCACGCGCTCGAAGCCCAGATGACCGTCTACCGCGCGGAGAGCGAGCTCTCACAGCTCAATCGGCGGGCCGCGTCTGAAGCAGTCGTCATCGAGGAGCAACTGTTCCGGCTGCTCTTGCAGGCTCGCGACATCTCTCTCGAGACGTCGGGCGCCTTCGATCCCACTTCGGGTCCGCTGATCGCCCTGTGGCGACGGTGTCGGGCGGAGGGGCGGATTCCGAGCGAGGCGGAGATTCAAGAAAAGCTCGCCATCGTCGGCATCAATCACGTGCAATTTGAGCCGCATACCAGCTCGCTCCGCTTTGACCGGTCGGGCGTCGAGCTGAACCTGGGCGCGATCGGGAAGGGGCACGCAGTCGATCGGGCGGCGGCGTTTCTCGTGCAGGAAGGCTTGGAGTCGTGGCTCTTCCACGGCGGCTACAGCAGCGTGCTCGCCCGCGGCGGGCACGCGGAGCAGAACGGATGGCCGGTCGGATTACGAAATCCGCTGCTCCCGCACGAGCGGCTCGGCACGGTTCTCTTGAGCAATCAAGCGTTGTCGACCAGCGGATCGAACGTGCAATATTTTCGACACGAGGGGCAACGCTACGGGCACATCCTCGATCCGCGCACTGGCTGGCCACCGTCGCATCTGCTGTCCGTGACGGTCATCGCGCCGAGTGCCGCGGCCGCCGACGCGCTCTCGACCGCCTTTTTCGTCGCGGGAGTCGAAAACTCTCTGCGCTATTGCGATAATCACCCCCAGATTGGTGCGATTTTCGTTCGTCCGCCCGAGCGCGGCCGCACCTTGAGCCTGGTGGTTCATCGCGTC
>DASPSM010000711.1:0-13339 GCA_035623955.1 Planctomycetaceae bacterium | reverse complement strand
ATCTCTCGCGAGATCCGGAAACAAAATACCCGGTGATCGGCCGACACACGGTCAAACACCGGGCTTTTTTCATCGCGGAACGAAGGCCCAAAGGTAGCGGGCCTGCACTCGCATTACTTTAACGCGCCAACGCTCCGAATTTAGGCTTTCGCAGACGCGATTCCCCTTGCTCTTGAGTTACTTCGCGTGGCCACGACGGAAGTTGATCGGGCCCAGTCCGCGGCCGATGCGCTGACGACCAAGCACTTGGCTACGCTCGCTAAGGCACTCTGGCTGGCCCTAGGACGCGACCTTGGGGTCGAGCGGGACCTACAAATTTCTTGCGGCGATTCATCGTCCAACCCTGCGTTGAGCCAGACAGCGCGGTTGTCACTGACAACCGGTAGAGGGGTTTAACGCGGGTTTTTGACGCTTTCGCAAATCCTGAAGGGTTAGAGATAAATCCTTGCGCCCATCAGATCTACGCATGAATTGGCGTCGTCGCCGCGGGCGCTCGTAAAGAATTATGGATCCGCTGCTCTAACCAGCTGAGCTACTCCGCCAAAGATGGCTGCGGCAGGCCTGGCACCCGTCCGGCGAACAAGTATCGGAGGCCTTTTCCCGAATTGCAAGCCGTGCCGACGAACTCGGCCTAGACGAATCGCGGTCGTTCTCGCGTCGTAAGATGAGACCCTTCTTGAGTTCTGGTTTGTGGCACGTCTGACTTGGACGTGGCTCGAAGGAATTCTGCAACCCCAAGCCCCGTCAAGATATTGGCCGCGGATTCCTTGATCCGGATAGCGCCATCCGGCGTTGGGTGTGATATTCTCAAAAAACCTGCGCCTGATTCCCAGAGCGGTCAAACCGTGCACGGACAGGTCGTCGGGCCCTCCGCAATCGCCTGGCGATCGAAGCCTGCCGCCTCAAGCCGGAGTCGCCTATGAATCAGTTTGAAGCCTGGATCACCCGGCAACGGCGACGGTTGTCGCTGGGCGTGTTCTTGGCGGCTTTTGCCGATGCCATGGCCGTGTTTTTGCTGGTTTTTGGCAGTTCGGTGCTGCTGGTGAAGGTGGCCCGACCCGGATTGTGGCCGGCCGTCCTGTGGCTGAGCGCGCTGGCTGTTCCGCTGACAATTTGCGCCTGGGCGTGGAGCCGGCGGCGAGACTTCTCCCGACGGCAGGCCGTGGCCTTGCTCGACTCGAGGACGGGCGCCAATGGCCTGTTGATGACTTTGTGCGATACCGTCGACGCCGAGGCACCAAGTGGAATACGCAGCGAGATGGCTGACAACGGCTGGGCCGAGCGCCTGGCGGCCTGGAACCCGAATTGGGCGACGGGACTGCCGCGTTTGCGGCCGGTGCGCGCGGCGCGGCGGCTCTGGCTGCCGATCGTGTTTGTGATTGGCTGCTGCTGCGTCCCGTTGCGTGAAGCCCGTACGGAGAGTCTGCGGGCCAATTTCGTCGGAACGCAAGCGGCCGAGTCGCTGGACCAATCGCTGCAGGAACTGCGCGAAAGCGAGGTTCTCGACCAAAAGGAGTCGCAGGACCTGCAGCAGGCAATCGACAAGCTCAAAGAGGAAACAAAAACGACTCCCCTGACTCACGAATCGTGGGAGGTCGTCGATTCGCTGCGCGAGACGATGCGCGTGCGGGCCGAGGAGTCGCTGATGGCCGCCTCGAAAGCCCGGGATGCCCTCGATCGCCTGGCGGCCGATGCGCAGCAAAGTCAGTCCTCGCTGAGTGCCGAACGGCGCGATCAGCTCGAGCAGGAAGCGATGGAGTCTCTGCGCAAGTTGTCGAAGAACGGCCGCTTCTCCAAGGCCTCGCCCGAGCTGCAGAAAAAGCTGCAACAGCTCATGAAAGACGGGAAGCTCAGCCTGCCGAAGGACGCCAAAGAGCGGGAAAAGACCCTCAGCGACCTCAAGAAATTCCTCAAGGACGAATCGGAAAAGCTCGCCAAGTCTCGCGGCAAGTCCAAAGAGGGTGATGTCGACGACGACGCGGAAGGCGAAAACTCGGACACTGATCGCACGGAGCGCGACGGCAAGCCGGGCCGCGGTGGCGTGAATCGCGGGCGCGGCGACGCAAAACTCACCTGGGGCGACGAGGCCGAAACCGACGGCGCGAAGTTCAAAGAGATCGTGCTGCCGCCGGGGACTCCCGATCAACCCAGCAAGGAAATCATCTCGCAAAGCGCGACCGCGCCGGAGGTCGAGCCGGCCGCCAGCGCGCCTCGAGCGGCTGGCCAGGCCGTGGGCCCGGAGACAGGGCGCCAGACCTGGAACCGGACGTTGCGTCCGCGGCACCGCGCCGCAGTCCGAAACTACTTCGACTCGCGCTCGGCTGAACCTGCAGACCGCTAAGGATTCGCATGCAAGCGGGCCCAATTCTGCTCCCGAGGGATCGCGGCCCGCAAACCGAAATGAAGATGACTGCGGCATGCGCTGTGACTTGTGAAACAGGAAGCTCGGTGACTTAAAGTGAGCCAACTCCTCAACCAGCCTCGACCTCACACGACTTCTCCCATCCGGCTGGCAAGCCCGGCGGAAGTGGAAGAGGCGCAGACCCAAGCCCAGCGGCTGCTCGACGGCCTGGGGACTTCCATCCTGGGCCAGCGCGAGCTGCTCGAGTTGGTGGTGATTTGCCTTTTGGCCCGCGGGCACATCCTGCTGGAAGGTCTGCCCGGGTTGGGCAAGACCGAGCTCGTCAAGGCGCTCGGATCGCTGTTGGGGCTCGAATTTCGCCGCGTGCAGTTCACTCCCGACTTGCTGCCGGGGGACATCATCGGCTCGCCGATTTTGGAAGAGCAGGGAGGAGCCCGAAAGCTCGTGTTCCATCGCGGCCCCGTCTTCGCGAACCTGGTTCTGGCCGACGAAATCAACCGGGCGACTCCCAAGACGCAGTCGGCCCTGCTGGAGGCGATGCAGGAACATCGCGTAACCGTGATGGGAGAATCGCACGCCCTGCCGTGGCCGTTCTTCGTGCTGGCGACGCAAAATCCGATCGAGCTTGAAGGGACTTACCCGCTTCCCGAAGCGCAGCTCGACCGCTTCACGTTCAAGGTCAACGTCGAATCGGTCTCGACTTCCACGCTCGAAGAAATCATCACCACGCGGAAGCACGGCCGGGCCCCGGAGCTCACCGTCGCACTTTCGGCTGCCGATCTCAATCGGCTGTTCGAATTGACGGACATGATTCATTTGCCATCGGCGGTTGCCAACTACATCGCCCGCCTGGTGAACGCTACCCATCCCAACTCGGACGTCGCGGCCGACGAGGTCCGCCGTTTTGTGCGATTCGGGGCGTCGCCGCGGGCAGCCATCGCGCTGGCCGAGACGGCCCGTGGCTCGGCTCTGATGGCGGGTCGACCCAACGTCAGTTTCGACGACGTCCGCCGCGTCGCTCCCAGCGTTTTGCAGCACCGGCTGTTGCTCGATTATGCGGCCCGTCTCGAGGGTTGGACGACCGTTCGGCTCATCGAGCGACTGCTCGAAACCGTGCCCCAAGTTGACCGTTCCCTCCCGGGGGATTTGAGCGCGTGAATCCGCGGACGCCACAACAGGTGACCTGGCGAAAGCGCCCCCGACGATCGGTCGCTGCCGTCGCGGCGATCCTCGCGATCGGGATGGCCTTTGCGCAGACGGCCGCATTCGGTTCCGGCGACGAACGAACGACCAAGGCCGAGGACCTGACCATTCGCAGCGACACGCGTTGGGCTGGCGGAGGCTCGGGGGGATACCTCCCCATCCGCTTGCGGATCACGAACAACGGCGTCCCGCGCGACCTGACCTTCGAGTTCAAGCCGAACGGCGTCGATGGCAAGGGAGTGCGGGTGCAGCGCGAGGTCATCGTCGAGCAGAACGCGACGATGCAGTTCACGCTGTCGGTGCCGCTGATCGATTCGCGCGACGGAACGTTGAGCATCTCGGAGGGAGCGCGGGAGATCAAAGCCCACAACCGCTCGATCTCGCTCCCCTCTGGGATTGTCGACGTCCCCTCGCCGCCGGCCATGCTTGTCATCTCGCCCACTGCTGTCGACTGCGGGCGGTTTGTCGACGCGTCGAACTACCTCGTCACGAGTGCTCCCGCGGGACGCTCCCGGGCGGGCGTCGGCCGCATCGGTGGGCCGGCCGACGCGTCGATGCTGGCAGAGGTCGTGCAGTCCACTCTGCTCCCCGCATCGTGGATCGACTATAGCGGCCTGGATTTCCTCGCCATCCCGCGCGATGAGCTCGAACGGCTCGAGCACCCCGTGCAAACGGCTATCGTCAAATGGGTGCAATGTGGCGGCAATCTGCTCGTGTATGAAGTGGGAAAGGATCCGCAAGCGATCGCGCGGCTCGACCGAGTTCTCGAGGCTTCCGAACAGCCAGGCGCCGCGACCGAATGGCACAACCCAGCGCTGAACGACCGGCCGCACGGCGAGCTGAAGGTCGCGACCGACGAAGAAACAGTCGTTTCCGGTATCCCGGGCGTAACGCCGCCGGTCCGATTTAACCGAAAGCCGAAGTCCAAGCCCACCGGCTCGACCACCAAGCCGGCCGAGTCTCCGTGGAGCGGGGGCAAGGACGCGTTTCGCTATCGCGGGCTGATGTTGGGCAAAGTCTACGCGTTTCCCGAGAATCCGTTCCCGGGCTCGCTCAACGATTGGGTGTGGCTGTGTCAATCGACGGGCAACGATCGATGGTCCTGGACGAGCCGGCATGGCGTGTCGCCGCACATCGGGTCGAAGGACTTCTATAAGTTCATGAATGCGGGAATCCATGGAGTCCCCACGATCGCATTCCTGGTCCTGATCACGCTGTTCAGCATTTTGATTGGCCCGGTCAATTACGTTTACCTCTCCCGCAAGAAGATGCTGTGGCTCCTTCTGTTCACCGTTCCGGCGCTCGCGCTCACCACTAGCGTGCTCTTAGTTGGGTATTCGGTGGCCGTCCACGGTTTTGCCGTCAAATCGAGGATCCGCAGCCTGACGGTTCTCGACCAGCGCAACCGGACGGCGGTGACGATGGCGCGGCTTGCCCTTTTTGCGGGTGTTGCGCCTTCGGGCGGATTGCGGTTCTCTCCCGAGACAGCTGTCTTCCCTGTCATTCCGACGACGAACGAGCCCAGCGCCGGGTTTGTTGATTGGACTCAGACGCAAAACCTGGTTTCCGGCTGGCTGCCGGCGCGGACTCGAACGCAGTTCCTGACCCTGAGGAACTCCGAGCAGCGGGCGCGAGTCGATCTCAAGCCGGCCGGCGGAAAATCGGTCGAGTTCTGGAACGGACTCCCTTGGGAGCTGGAAATGCTCGTCATCACCGACGATGCGGGGCATTTCTACGCGGGGCGATCGGTCGCCGCCGGGGCAACCGTTGCGTTGTCGGAGCCTTCGTCCGCGGACCTGACCGAATTTGCCAACCGGCTCAAGCGCGACGCCCCCGCGCTGCCGGCCGGCTTCGTCGAGCCGACGCCGAGTATGCGCAGTCCCCGTGCCTGGATGGCATTCGGCATGGGAAACCCCGCGACCGACTTTGCCTCGAATCTGATGGAGCGTCGAATCACGGGTTGGTGCGACGAGCTACCGAAGAAGAAGGGACTCGGTCCGCGGTCGTACGTCGCCGTGGTGCGGGAGAATCCGGGGGTGGAAACGGGCGTTTCTTCGACGACCGATCAAATAAGTCTGCACGTGTTGAACGGGCACTTTTAACAACTGCCGAAAAATAACGGCCCGAAGACATGAGTAACGGCCAACCAGAAGTCAGCACGCCCCCGCCCCCAACCGCTCCCCCCGCGGCCAGCAACGGAACGCCGGCGATCGAGTTTCGCCATTTGCACCGCTACTTTGGTCGCCTCAAGGCGGTCAACGACGTGTCGTTTCGGGCTTATCGCGGACAGGTGATGGGATTTATCGGGCCCAATGGCGCGGGCAAGACGACCTCGATGCGGATCCTGGCGACGCTCGACGTGCCGACGGGCGGCGACGCGTTCATCAACGGTTATTCGGTGATCGACGATCCGGACAAGGTTCGCAAGATCGTCGGCTTCATGCCCGATAGCTTCGGCAAATACGCCAACATGAACGTGCTGGAGTACATCGACTATTTCGCGCGGGCGTACAACTTGAAGCCCCGGGCCCGCCGCGACGCGGTGGAGCGCGTGCTGGTCTTCACGGAACTGAAAAAACTCGCCGACAAGCCGATCACCGCCTTGTCCAAAGGCATGTCGCAGCGGTTGGGTCTGGCCCGCACGTTGATCAACGATCCCGCCGTGCTGATCCTCGACGAGCCGGCGGCCGGCCTCGATCCCCGGGCGCGAATCGAGCTTCGCGAGCTGGTGCGGCTTTTGGCCCGGGAGCTGAAGAAGACCGTGCTCATCAGCTCGCACATCCTGACGGAGCTGGGAGAGATCTGCGACTCGGCCGCGATCATCGAGGCCGGGCGAATCCTCGCCAGCGGCACAATCGACGAAATCCAGCAGGCCCAGCGGGCCACGCAGGGACGCGCGACCGGGGCGGCCGTCTCGGTGCGAGTGCTTCGCGACGTCGATCGTCTCGAGCGCGTCCTTTTGGAACAGCCGCAGGCGAGCGGTGTCTCCGTCGTGGCTCAGACAGCCAGCTTCGAGTTTGGCGGCGACGAGGCGGCCCTTTGTAACCTGCTGAAGCTTCTGGTGCGCGAGGGCCTGGACGTCGTCGAGTTCCGCGGCAAGAGCGAGACGCTCGAAGACGCCTTCCTGGCGATCACCAAGGGGGTGACCCAATGAGTGCCCTCAATTTCGCAATCGGCCGGCTGGAAACCGTCGGCGACCACTGCAACGCCATCGTCGTCAAAGAGGTCCGCCAAGCTCTCAAGAGCCGGCAGTTCGTCGGCACGTTCGTGCTCTTGCTGTTGGTGGCCTGGGGCGGGTCGATCTTCGGCGTTTCGATGGTCGGCGATTCGATCGAATACGGATCGTCCGCCGAGGGCTTCTTCGTTTTATTCTTCATGATCCTCTGCGTGGCTTCGCTGGTGATCGTCCCCTATGCGGCGTACCGCAGCATCGTCGAAGAGCGGGCCGAGAATACGCTGGAGCTCGTGCAAATCACGGCGCTTTCTCCGCGGCAAATCGTCTGGGGAAAATCCCTCAGCGCGCTGGTGCAGGTGCTGGTCTATTTTTCGGCGATCACCCCGTTCATCGCGTTCACGTCGCTGATTCCCGGCTTCGACTTTGTGCACACAGCCTTCGACCTGGGAGCGTTGCTGGTCGTCGCGTTCGTGTTTTCGTCCGTGGCGCTGGCGATCGGCGCCCAGACCAAGAACAAGATTTCGCAGTCCTTCGGCTCACTCGGCGTGATCGTGCTGTCGCTCATCGGCATGGCGATCTTTGCCCAACTCTCCTTCACAATGGGCTACATCGTTTCACTGGCAGAACCGGCCGTGTGGTGGGCAATCGCAATCGGCGTGTTCCTGGCGATCTCGACCGCTTTTTTGTGCCAGCAGATCGCGATCGCCCAGTTGACGTTCGAGTCGGACAATCGGAGCTCGGGCATCCGCCTGACGGTGACGGGGCAGTGGCTGATCGCCTGGTTGGCCGTCCTGGTGTTTGTGGCCGTGTTTAGCCGAGGTCCATCAGGGACGGATTTCTTCGGCATCATCGTGTTGACGACAATTTTCATCACGGTCGCTGCCTTGTATGTGATCGCCGAGCCCGAAGGGATTTCGCGGCGGGTCGCCCGGGGTCTGCCGCGTACGCGGCGGATGCGGATGCTGTGGGTCCCCTTCCTGCCTGGTGGCACGCGCGGCTTGATCTTCGGGCTGACGTCGTTGGCGCTGATGGCGGTCGTCGCCGTTCTGGCAATGAGCTGGGATTCCAGGACGGGATCGCATTTCTCTTCAACCTCCAACGAGTTTTCGGCTTCAGCCGTGTTGATCGCCTATGCCGTGATTTACATGGGCGCGGGGGCCTGGCTGACGCGCCTGTTTCGGCGGGTGATGGCGAACTTCTCGCCGGGTCATCTGCTTGCGCTCTTGCTGTTGGGCACACTGCTACTGATCGTGCTGGAGACCCTCTGGCATTTCCTATCGAGCACGCATGTCCGCGACTTTGAGCCGATTGACGTCGTCAATCCGGTGATCACAGTCGGCGTCGTTTATGACAACAAAACGAGCGCTGGTCTTGCGGGCATCGAGGCGGCCATAGCAGCCGTCTTGGCGCTAGTCATCAACTGGCGGGCGATGTTTCGAGCCGCCCGCGAGGTTTTGAACAACCCCGTCCGTGCGCAGATCGAGCTCGAGGCCGTACGCCGCAAAGAGGCTCAGGCCGCTGCGCTGGCGGGAGGCCTGCTCGAAGCAAGTGTCCCGGCCTCGTGAAGCAGGCGCGATCATGAAGTCCGTGCGGCACGATCCCGAAGTCCAGCAGGCGCTGGCTGCCTTTCGGCTCGCGTCGCCGCGATTGCCCGTCGCCGGCTCCTCAGGCGAATTGCTGGGCCGTGGCACGGGCAGCTCGCTCGAATTCCAGGAATATCGCGAATACCTGCCGGGTGACGATATTCGCCACGTCGACTGGTCCGCCTACGCGCGCAGCGACGCGCTGATGGTCCGGCTTTACCGCGACGAAATCAGTCCGCGCACGGAGATTCTGCTGGATGCGAGTCGCTCGATGACGACCGGCGGCGAAGCAAAGCCGCGCGTGGCGCGGCAGCTGGCCGCCCTGTTTGCCCTGTTGAGCGCCCGGGTCGGCGGCCGGCCCAGCGTCATCCTGCTTGACGACGCCCGCCCGTCGCGGGGCCTGGCTCTCGACGCGCTCGACAATCTTGCGTCCCTTTCGTTTTCGGGCACCGCGACGCTCGACGAGCTGATTGCGGAAAATGTTGTGCCGCTCAAACGCCAGGCCGTGCGGATCGTGATTTCCGATTTCCTGTTTCCGCACGATCCCGACGCACTCGTGCGCCGGCTGTCGCGGGAATCGGGGGCGCTGTGGCTGATTCAACTGCTGAACGCATGGGAGGCCGATCCGCCGGCCAGCGAGGGCCGCCGGCTGATCGACGTCGAGACTCAAGGGACCGTCGACCTGCTTCTGGATCGCAAGACTGTTTCGAGTTACCGCGAAAGACTCTCTCGCGTTCAGGAGGAGCTCGGCAGAAGCTGCCGCTGCGCCCACGGCCGCTTTGTCACGCTGATCGCCGATCGAGGATTGCCGGCCCTGTGCCGCAGCGATCTGTGCTCGGCCGGACTGCTCGTTCCTGCCGCGTGAAGGTGGTTTCAAAACCCTCTCCCATTCCGATGGGAGAGGGCAGAGTGAGGGCTGTTTTTTGACTTCCGAATAACTACTCAAAACTGCCCTCACCCCGGCCCTCTCCGGCTCGACTGAGCTCGCCGAAGTCCGGAGGACCGGGAGAGGGTGAGCGTAAAACATGACGTTTGCCAACCCTTGGGGATTGCTCGGCCTTTTAGCTCTGCCGGCAATTCTCATTCTCCACTTGTACTACCGACGGTTTCCGCCGCTGTACATCGGCGGCTTGCACCTGTGGGGCGTGCAGATGCAGGTGCGGGAGGCGGGCCGTCGCCGCGAGCGGCTGCCGATCACGGCCTCGTTGTTGCTCGAGCTATTGGCCGCCCTCGTGCTGTCGCTGGTGCTGGCCCAGCCGCGTCTGGCCGAATCGCGGCAGGTCGAGCACCTGATCGTCGTGCTCGACAATTCGGCCTCGATGCAGGCTCATCCGCCCGGGAAGAAATCGTTTCGCGACGCGGCCGTCGAGGAGATCGACAATCGCTTCAAAAAACTCCCCGCGGGAAGCGTCGCCACGCTGATTGTCACAGGACGCCGGCCCGAGCTGCTGGCCGGTCCGGCAACTTCTTTGGCCAAGGCAAAAACCGCGCTCGAGGGCTGGAAACCGGGAGCGGTGTCTCACGACTTCGAGCCGGCCTGGGATCTGGCCGCACAGCTGGCGGAAGGAAGCGGACGGATTCTCTTCCTGACGAATCACTTGCCTCCCAAACAATCGCCGACACCCAAAGCGATGGAGGTCGTCTCGTTGGGGCGGCCGTTGGAGAACACGGCGATCACCGCGGCACGCTGGATTTTCGATCCCAAGACCGGCAAAGGGCGCGTCTTTTTGCGGGTCGCCAATTTCGGCAGGAAGCCGGCGGAAGTCCAGGTCCGCGGCCGTCACGGGGATCAGCAGCTCTTCCAGAAGGCGCTGTCTCTCAATCCCGGCGCCGACGCGGCGCTCGAAACCGAGGCTCGCGGCGGATTGGGGGAGATTGCGGTCGAAACCAGTTCGCCCGGTGACGGGTTGGACATCGACAACCACGCCACCCTGATCGAGCCGAAGGTCCGCACCGTGACGATCGCGATCGCGTTGCCGGCCGACCACGCGGCACTGAAGCCCGTGCGACGGGCTCTGGCAGGGATCAGCGAGACGCAATTCGGCACGCCCGCCGACGCGCGGCTGTTGATCAGTCCGGCGGGCGCCCTTCCCCCATCGCAGCCCGGGCTCACCTGGCTGGGAATTGGGCCAATCGATCCGTCCGAAACCGCACGCAAGCAAGCGAAGGACATTATCGGGCCGTACTTGCTCGAGAAGCGCCATCCGCTTCTCGATGGAGTCGTGTTGGGGGGCGTGGTGTTTGGCGGCGTGCAGCCGGTTTCGCTCGAAGCGACCCCGCTGGTGAGCGCGGGCAAGCAGTTGCTTCTCTCTCGGCTGACCGGCACACAGACGGCCGCCTATCTGCTGAATCTCGATTTCGCCCGCTCCAATCTGGCCGAGAGCCCGGACTGGCCGATCCTCATCAAAAATCTTGTCGAGATGTGCCGCGACGGGCTTCCGGGGCTCAAACGTTGGAATTATCGCCTGAACGAAGAGATCACGTTCCGCCCCGACCCAGCCGATCGGGGCAACGATCGGTTGACGCTGGTGTTCGGCGGGAAAACACAGCCGCTGGCCCGCGGCCTTGTCGTCGAGATTCCGCCGCTGCAACAGACCGGCATTTATGAGGTCCGCGATGGCGATCGATCGATGGGCCGGTTTGCCGTCAACTTTCATGACCCGGTCGAATCCAATCTGAGTTCCTTGGGCCCCGGCGTGCGCGACGCGGTGAGCGAACCGCCTGCGCTCAGCTATCGTCTCGACGACCCATTTTCATGGTTGATTGTCGCGGGGATCGCGACCATTCTCGCGGCCGTGTTGGCCGATTGGTTCGTCCTTGATCGCACGGCCCGGACGAGCCGGGTGCCACAATGATCTGGTTTCAATATCCCGAGGTGCTGCTGCTGGCGATTCCGGTGGGGATCGCCTACGCGCGCCTCAGTCGGGCTAGGGGAGTCACCGCCTGGCTGCGAATCGCGCTCCTGGCAGTGCTGGTCGCGGCGCTGGCGGGTCCGCGGCTGGACCTGGGCGGAAAAGGGATCGACGTCGTCGTCGTGGCGGATCGCTCGCGCTCGATGCCTCCGGCGTCGCAGGACAGCGTGCTGGCGTTGATTCACGATCTGGAGCGCAATCGCAAGCCCGGCGATCGACTCGCCGTCGTGACGTTCGGCGGCAAGGCTCAGATCGAACATCCCCTCTCGGAGAACTCCTCGCTGGGCAGCTACAGCAAAGAAATCTTCCCCGACGGCAGCGACCTGGCCGAGGCCATTTCGACGTCGCTGAATCTCGTCGACAAGAATCGCCCGGCCCGAATTCTCGTCCTTTCTGACGGCGAGGCCAACGGGGCCGACCCGCTTTCCGCGGCCCGCCGAGCCCGCGAAGAAGGGGTCCCGATCGACTTTCGCCCCTTCGAGCGGTCGCGACTGGGCGACGTGGCGGTGGAGTCGATCCAACTCCCCGATTCGGTCGCTCCGCGCGAGCCGTTCCAATTCACCGTCGATATCTATGCGGATCGCGACGTTCACGGAAAAGTGCGCGTGCTCCGCGGCTCGCAGGTCATCGCCCGCCGCGAGACCGATTTTGTCACCGGCCGAAACCGGCTCACCTTTCGCGACCTGCTCGAACAAGGGGGCATGCAGCCGTACCGCGTCGAAGTCGACGTGCCGGGCGACCCGCTGGCCGAAAACAACGTGGGATCGGGCGTCGTCTTTGTCGATGCCGGGCCGCGCGTGCTCGTCCTGAACGGGGACGGCAAAGAGGGGGCCTTGGGCCGCGCGCTCAAGTCGGCCCACATCCCCGTCGATGTGGCGCCGGCCGGCAAGGCTCTTGTCTCGCCCGACGCGCTCGATCGTTACCGGGCTATCGTCGTCGAGAATGTGCCGGCCTCGGCCCTCGGCCGCGTGCGGATGGAGCATCTGGCCCAGTTCGTCGAAGACTTGGGGGGCGGATTTTTGCTCACCGGCGGCGAACGCAGTTTCGGCGTGGGGGGCTACTTCAAGAGCCCGCTCGACCCGCTGCTGCCCGTGTCGATGGAGCTCAGGCACGAGCACCGCAAGAACCGCGTCGCGATCGCCATCGCGCTGGATCGGTCGGGAAGCATGGCCGTGCCGATCGGACGCGTCAAGACCAAGATGGACCTTGCCGACCTGGGGACCGCCGAGTGCGTCCGCCTCCTCTCTGCCAGCGATATGGTGTCGGTGATCGCCGTCGACACGGTCGCCCACATCATTCAGCCGATGGGCCCGGTGGAGGATCCCGAGGCGATCTGCTCGAAGGTCCTGAAGATCGACAGCGCCGGGGGCGGCATCTTCATCTACGACGCGCTCGTCGCCGCCGGCGAGCAGCTCACCAAGGCCGAAGACTATACAACGCGGCACATCATTCTGTTTGCCGACGCCAACGACAGCGAAAAGCCCGACGACTATAAAACGCTGATCCGCAAATTCGCCGACGGCGGCATCACGGTGAGCGTCATCGGCCTGGGGACCGACCACGACAGCGACTCGGAGCTTTTGAAGGACATCGCCAAGCGCGGCGGGGGCGAAGTCATGTTCGCCAACGATCCCCTCGAGTTGCCGCGCCTCTTCACGCAAGACACCATGAACATCGCCCGCAACACGTTCATCAAAAAAGACGACAACCAGCCGCAGGGGATTCCCGGTCGGCTCCTGAGTGAGGCGCGGCTCATGGGCGAGCTAGGGAGCGGCCCGTTTCCCAACGTCGACGGTTACAACCTCTGTTACCTCAAGCCGGAAGCCACGCCGGCGGTCGTCTCGGCCGACGAGTATCAGGCCCCCTGGTCGGCGTTTTGGTACCACGGGTTGGGCCGGGTCGCGGCACTCACGCTGGAAGTCGACGGCAGCTACAGTGGGCAATTCGGGCACTGGAACAAGGCCAATGACTTTTTGATCACGCACGTCCGCTGGCTGTTGGGCAGTGCGAGCCCGGACGACGTCTTTCTGCGGATCGACCGCGCGGGGGAGGACGCCGTCGCCACCGTCGAGCTTGATCCCGATCGCCCGGAAAAATCGCGGCA
>DASPSM010000700.1:0-3317 GCA_035623955.1 Planctomycetaceae bacterium | reverse complement strand
ACCCGCGAGGCCCAGACGCATGAAATGGTCATCCGCGGGATGAGCGAGCTGCACCTGCAGATGATGAAGGCGCGCGTGGCCAAGCGGGACAAGGTCGAGATGATCTCGCACCCGCCCAAGATTCCGTATCGCGAAACGGTCGCCGGCCATGCCGAGGGTTTTTATCGCCACAAGAAGCAGTCGGGGGGCTCGGGGCAGTTCGCCGAGGTCCACTTCCGCATTTCGGCCATCCCGCAAGGCATCAAGCCGGAGGAGTATTTCACGAAAGAGCGCTTTGTGAGCATGCGCTCGTTCCACTATGACCCGACGCTCAATTCGTGCTTCGTCGACCGCGTGAGCGGCGGCTCGGTGCCGAACAACTTCATCCCCGCGGTCGAAAAGGGGGTGAAGGAACGGATGGAGAAAGGCGTCATCGCCGGCTACCAGGTGCAGGACGTGGCGACGGAGCTGTTCTTCGGCAAGGACCATCCGGTCGACAGCAACGAAACGGCCTTCCGCACCGCCGGCAGCATGTGCTTCCGCAACATCTTCCGCGAGGCCAAGCCGGTCCTCCTGGAGCCGATCGTGACGGCCGAAATCACGGTCCCGGCCGAGAAGCTGGGAGACATCACCAGCGACCTCAACGGCCGTCGCGGGCGCGTGGAGGGGATGGACAACGCGCCGGGCGGCTTCCAGGTGATCCGCGCCAAGGCGCCGCTCTCGGAAATGATGACGTACGCGAGGTCGCTCTCGAGCATGACCGGAGGCCAAGGCTCATTTACGCTCGAGTTCAGCCACTACGACATCGTCCCGCCCAACGAGCAACAAAAGATCGTGGCCGCGGCCCAGAAACACGAGGAGGAAGAGGAGTAGGGGCCGCTTGCCGCTGACGGTCGATCGCCAAATGTCGGGTGCCTGGGTCGGCGTCTTCGCCGCCCCCAGCGCCTCAAGACCTGGGGGCGAGCCTGACGGCTCGACCCCAGCCACCCCCAGAACCAGTCCGCAATTGACGGACCACTACTGGGGGCGATCGATCGCGTGCGTCACGTCGCCCAGTGCGTTTTGCTTGACGTCGTAGAAATAGATCGCCCGATCGGGGAAGGCGGCCCGGATTCGGGCCAGCCGTGTTTGGCCTTCCCGATACCGGCCGCGCAGAACGGGGCCGCTCAGGTCGGGATCGTTATCGACGTAGTCGATGCTCCGATCGTCCGGATCCCCCTTAATCAGCACGAGCAGCGGCCGCGGCTTGATTCCCCGATCGATGACCTCTTGAAAAGCCTCGTATTTCAATCGCGAGAAGGCCACTTCGTCGATGCCGCTCTCGATCCGAGAGGTCGACCAGAAGGGGTCGAAGCTCACCCAGTTCGTGAGCACCGCCGCCGCGATCAGCGCGCCCCACCAGACGGGCATCACCAGGCGGCCGGTCGATCGCCAGCAGGCAACAAGCTCACGGGTCGTCAGGCAGATGATCAGCAAGAGCAATGGGGCTGACTCGAACACGTAATGCAAGCCCATGATGCCGACGAACCAGTACGGCACATGCACCGCGTGCAGCGAGACAATCGACAGGGCCACGAGCTTCCAACGCGTCTCGGCGCTCCAGAAGACCGCGATGAGGAAGATCACGCCGGCCATCGCCACCGGCACCAGGCCCAAGGTCCAGCGGGCGCTTGCCTCGAGCCGTTCCTTTTCATTCTCGAGTGCCAGTTGAGGCGTCAGGTTCTTGGCCCATTCGTCGTACGACTGCATCACCCGTGGCCCGGCTCGCTGCTGGCCCCGCGCGACATTGTTGAAGCCGTACACGTGCCGCGGCGTGTAAGTGTCGGTGTAGAGCTGATAGGGAGTCACCAGCCCGTTGCCAGTGATCGCGCGGTCGTAGAAGAAGAGCAGCACCAGGCCGAGCACGATTGGCGCCGCCAGCCAGAGGCAGGCTTTCCAAGGACTCCGATCTACGAATGGTCGAGCTAAATGCGCGATTGTGGGCCGGCGGCGGAAGGCCCCCTCACCCCCGGCCCCTCTCCCGCTGGGGGGAGAGGGGGGAAGAGTTCCCTTGTCGTCGCCGTCTGCGCAAGTTTGCGCGGCATGCAAATCTTCTCCCCTCTCCCCTCGCGGGAGAGGGGACGGGGGTGAGGGGGTCGGCCGTTCGATGCCCCCCGAGCGCACGCGGTGACTTAGGCGGCGGCCGAGTTCTGCCACCAACCAAATTCCAAAAGGCATGCCGAAGCCGGCGGCTGTCATCGGTCGGCAGAGCATGGCAAAGCTCAGGCCGCATCCGGCCCAAAAGGCGTCGCTGACGCGGCTCGTCCTCATGAACCGCAGGAACGCGAACAGAAAGAGCATCAGCGCAGCGAGCGTCGGCGCGTGCGACAACAGGAGGTTGTCGAAGAGCGCGATTCCAGGCGACAGGGCCGTCAACACGCCGGCGAACAATCCCAGTCGATTTCCGGCCAGCTCGCGTCCTGCCCAGAACGTGAAGACGGCCGCCAGCGCGCCCCCCAGCCATTGCGCCCAATACGGGTGTCCCAGTTCGAGGAACGGCGCAATCCAAGCTCCGACCCCCGGGAAATAGCGGCTGGCGAAGCGTCCCTCGTTGACGACGTGCATCTGGTCGAACAACTCGGGCATTCGCGGGTGGCTGGGGTACGAGAGCCGACCCGCAAGAAACGTCTTGGCCTGCAGCAAGTAACTGAATTCATCGTGATAGGCGGGAGGCAGGTCTCCAAAACGCGATCGAAGCGCTCCCTGACCAACCTCTCGAGACGCGACCCACGCACTGGCGACGAGCGAGGTGGCAGCGCAAACCAGCGCCATTGTCCAGGCGGCCCAGTCCGTCCCCGTCGTCCTGGTCGGGAGGGGTTGCGAATGTGCCTGTCCAGCGTTGTCGCCTGCGTCATCGGACAATGCCGGCCGTCGCCGCACCAGCCAACAAAACGGGGCAACAACCAGCAGCAAGAACGGAAGCGTGGTGTCGAGGCTGAATTCAAAGAACCAGGCGACCACTCCCGCCCGATCTAATTTGGCAATCCGCCAGCGTTCCAGCTCGGTTGGAATCGTGAGCGCCAGCCCGAGCGCGAAGGCCGCCAGCTGCGCAGCCAGGAAGAGTTGCTCGCGACGACGTGCGAGCGGGGGCGACTGCGCTTGTGTTTCCGGCACCCCGAAGCCTGCTAAAATTGCGGGTGTGGAGTCGGCGAGCGGCGGGTGTCAGCCCGCCGGTTCTTTTTCGCGTCGACGACTCAATTGTGGCAATCCTTATCTTCGCCGGACCGAGAACGCGTGGCCAGGGTCGCGTTGATCACCGGAATCGCCGGGCAGGACGGGTTTTACCTGGCGCAGCTCCT
>DASPSM010000327.1:0-2453 GCA_035623955.1 Planctomycetaceae bacterium | reverse complement strand
GCGGAAAGACAACGTGCAGAACAAGTTCAAATTCCAGGTGATGCGCACTGCCCTCAAGGATCTCAACTATGGCGCGATCGCTTTGGGGCCGGAGGAGCTTTCGATTGAGCGAATCGAGCCGGGTTTCCTCGTGCAGCAGGGGACGGAACAAAAGGAACCGCAATTCGTCAATGCGAACGTCGATTTCACGCTCTTCAAGGATCCCGGCCTCCGACCGGCCGCGCCCGCGAAAGTGATCACGATCAACGGCCACCGGATCGGTGTGACTTCGATCTTCGGCAAGACGCTTGTCGCCGCGCTGTTCGGACAGGCCGGCGACCCTCAGATTAAGGTGAACGATCCGGCAAAATCCCTGCCGGCCGCGATTGCCGAGCTCAAGCGGGAAAAGGCCGAGGTGCTGGTCCTGCTCTCGCACGCCGAGAAGAGCGAATCGGAAGAGCTGGCGCGGAAATTCCCCGAGTTCCAGCTCGTCGCGACGGCCCGCGGTCCCGAGGACGGCGAGGACAAGGCAGAAAAGATCGGCGACACGCTCCTCGTCACGGTCGGGCAGAAGGGGAAGCACGTCGCAATCGTCGGTTACTACCCGAACGACGACCGGCAACGCTTCCGCTACGAGCTCGTCGATCTCGACAAGGAACGCTTTAAAGACACTCCGAAAATGCTCGATCGCATGCGAGAATACCAGCACCTGCTCGAGGCGAATTACGACGCGGTCCTCAAGGATTTCGCCCGCCCGCCTTCCCCCAGCGGCGACACGTTCGCCGGCGTCGACTCGTGCAAGGACTGCCACACCAAGGCGTACGCCGTCTGGAAAGAGTCGAAGCACGCCAACGCGTACACGAGCCTGATTACAGGCCGCGAAGGGGCGAAGAATCCCATTCCGCGCAATCACGATCCCGAGTGCATCAACTGCCACACGACCGGCTGGGATCCGCAGGGAGTCTTTCCGTACGTTTCGGGCTTCTACAGCCTGGAGAAGACGCCAAAGCTAAAAGACCAGCAGTGCGAAAACTGCCACGGCCCGGCCACAAAGCATGTCGCGCTCGAGCTGGCGTGGAAGCGCGATCCGAAAGCCGTGAAGAAGGCGGACCTCGACGCGGCCCGAGCGCGGGCGACGCTGAAGGTCGCCGAAATCCGAAAGACGCTCTGCTACAAGTGCCACGATCTGGATAACGATCCCAACTTCGAGTTCGACTCGTACTGGGACCAGATCAAGCACCCGGGCAAGGATTGAACGGGCCGATTATGCCTGACGAGCAGCCCACCGCGATCAAGGCCTTCCGCGATCAGGGCGTGCTCGAAATCACCTGGCCGACCCTCGGCGTTCGGCGGATCGCTTTCAAAACGCTGCGGGCCAACTGCCCGTGTGCCGGCTGCGTCGATGAGCTGACCGGCATCCGCACGCTCAACGTCGACGCGATTCCGGCGAACATCGCGCCGGCCCGCATCGAACTGTGCGGCAATTACGCCCTCAAGATCGAATGGAACGACGGACATTCGACGGGACTATATACTTGGCAGCGGCTGGCCGAGATCGCGCGATAGACGCGCCTGCGCAACCGTAGGGTGTGTCGAGTCCGCCGGAGGCGGACGCTGGCACACCATTTCTGCTGACTCGTGCGGCCCGAAGAAAATGGTGTGCCCGCGGTCGCCGTCGGCGACCTTGTCACACCCTACAAGACGATTATGACCGCTCCCGAGACATTTGAAGTCGAGCTGAAGTTCCCGATCGCCGACGCCGACGACATGACGCTGCAGATTCTGGCGCGCGGCGCCCGGCGCGGCGGCGTGGTGCGGCAGAGCGATCTGTATTTTCAGCATCCCGCCCGCGACTTCCGCCAGACGCACGAGGCGCTGCGGCTGCGGAAAACCGATGACGGCGTCCGCATCACTTACAAGGGGCCGATCATCGATTCGCGAACCAAAATGCGTCGGGAGATCGAGCTGCCCGTCGGCCGCGAACCGGCTGACTTCGAGCAGTTCCGCGAGCTGTTGACGATCCTGGGCTTCGAGCCCGTTCGTGGCGTCGACAAGACCCGCGCGCTTTACGATCTGACGTGGGAAGGTCGAGAATTGGAGCTGGCCGTCGACGCGGTCGACGACTTGGGAAATTTTCTCGAGATCGAGTCGCTCGCGCACGATTCGGATCGAGACGCGGCCCGCGATGTCATTCTGCGGCTGGCGGAAACACTCGGGCTGAAGAACCCCGAGCGGCGGTCGTACCTGCAGTTGTTGATCGAGCGGGCAAAGAGCTCAGACGGTCCTGGCCCCGATAGGCTGGATCGGCAGCCCTGAATCGGCATTTTGGCTCGTTTTTTTCCTCGTGCGGAGGCTTGTAAAAAGCCGATTGACTATATAGTATCCTTTTGTACACTATAGACCGCCTTGAGGGATCTGTCGCACTTTCGAGCCAAACCGAGGATGATCCGATGACTACGAAGACCCCGACGAAG
>DASPSM010000685.1:0-5537 GCA_035623955.1 Planctomycetaceae bacterium | reverse complement strand
GCGACGTCGTCGGGATGGCTGGCAGTGTTGCCCTGCGTCGCGCTCGCCGCCGGTCTCGTCGCGGCCGTCGTGAATTATCGAGCGCTTCCCGAGCTGTTTGCGAGGCATGCCTTGACCTACGCGGCGCTGGGACTCGTTCCGGGCGTTGTCGGCCTGGTCGTTGGAGCACAATCCGCGCGGGCTGAATGGAAGATCTTTCCCGGCGACGCCGTGAACGGACTTTTGATGCGGTTGGGTCGCAGCAGCTTCTACTTCGACGCCTTTTTGTTCCTGTTTGTGCTGGTGCCGCTGCGAGGCATTGCCGGTCTGGCCCGCTTCATCGACTGGGCGGTGATCGACACGCTTGCCACCGGCGGGCCGGCGAGCCTGTTCGAGTCGGCGGCGGCGTTTTTTGGCCCGCTGCAGCACCGGGGCGTTTTCTTTTATGTCTTTTCCGCAACGCTCGGGACTGCGGTGCTGTCGCTCCTGTTGATTTGGCTGCAAGGCTGAGATTTGTTGTGAACGGCCGTTCGTCGTGAGCCAGTTATCGTTGGTCGTCGTGGCTATCCCCGCAATCGGCGCGCTGGTGATTGCCATCGCCGCCGCGCGCGGCGCTTCGCGAAGGTCGTCCGTCGTCGAACTGCATGCAGAGCCGATTCGCTCTGGGGAAGCGGTAAAAGTCGACGCGAGCGTCTATCGGGCGATCGCCTTCATCTTCGGCGTTTGTGCGCTCCTGGCCGTGGCCGGCCTCTCGCTGTTTGGCCGCTATTTGCGTTTGAAGTTTTCGGTCGGAGAAAACGACTGTAGCGCAAGCTTCGCCTTGTTGACGGCCGCCGCCTGGTTGCCGGCGATTTACGTCGCGCGCCGATCGGAGCATCACCGGCCCGCGTTGCTCTACGGCGTCGTGCTGCTGCTCGAGGCGTCGTACCTGGCGATTTTTGCCTGCGATCACGCGATTTGGCTGTGCGCCGCCCTGCAGGTCAACTCCGTCCTGTTGTATCTGTTGGCGGCCGGCTGGAGTTCGCTGCGAAGCGAAGGGCCCGCCAGGAAGATGTTGCTGATGAATCTGGCAGCCGACCTGGCGATCTTCGTCGGCCTGATGGGGCTCGTGATCGCCTCGGCCCGCGTCTCGGCGTCGGAGCCGACTGCGGCCCCGCGCTTGACCTATTCGCTGAGCGAGATCGTCCGCGAGTTCCCCCGACTGACGACCGACGACGTCGCAGCACAGGAATATTGGAAGCATGCCCAGCGCTCGCTGTTGTCGATCCTGATTCTGGCAGCGGCGATCAAGGCGCCGCTGGTGCCGTTTCATGCCTGGTTTTCAGCTATTGTCTCCGAGGGACCGCTCTGCGTGGGGATTGCGCTGGTCGGTCCTGGATTGCGGATCGGCCTGTATCTGCTGGTGCGGTTCATCGGCCCCGTGTCCGGGGATCTGGGGGGTGTGGCCGATTTGATCGTCGGCCTGGCGGTCCTGGGCGCATTCCTCGAGAGCTTGCTGACCTACGGTCAGGCCGACCTGAAAAAAATGATCGCCTGCATCGGGCTGATGCAGAGCTCACTGGCGGTCGCGGGATTCTTTTCGTCCCGCCCCGAAAACGCCAGCGGACCGCTGATGCTCGCGCTCGCCAGTGGCATTGGCGGAGTGCTGATCCTGTTCGCGCTCGGTTTCCTCGAGTCGCGTTACGGCACGGGCGATCTTGGCGGCATCGGGGGGATTGTGCACAAGCTGCCCAATCTTGCGGCGGTCTTTCTGCTGGCGACGTTTTCACTTGTGGGGCTCCCGGCTTTGTCCGGGTTCCCCGGTCTGTTCGCCACGCTCGGCGCGATTTTCGGCAGCGAATGGACCTTTGCTTTCCTCGCAATTGGAGCGTGCCTGGTCGGCGCCTGGGCGCTCGTCACGATGCTTCAACACCTGGTCTTCGGCCCGCCGAGGCTGCCCCCTCCTGCTGAGGGGGACGTCTTGCTTCATAGCGGGATGCCGATGGGCGCCGCCGCTGGACTCGGTAGCCCGCCGGAAACGCTCTGGGCCAACGAGGCGCCGCCGCGGGACTGGTCGATCGTGGCGGAGGGCAAAAGCGGATCGATCGATTTGAGTGCCAAAGAGTTGCTGCTGCTGGCGCCGTTATTGACGAGCCTGGTCGCGCTCGGGATCTGGCCGCAGACAATCGCGACTGCGTTGCACTTCGCCCTGATCGGGCCATCCTTGTCTCCTTAGTGTCGGATCGCTGCTCGTGGTGAACGCAATCGCGATTGTTCCCGCCCTGATCGTGGCGCTGGCCGGCGTGGCGATCCTCGTTCTGGGGCGCGCGTTTCGATTCGCGCGACTCGACTGGGTATTGTGCGGAGTGGCGTTGCTCGCGGCCGCGATCACTTTGGCGCTGGCCCGCCCCGAACCGCTCCCCGACCCGCCGGCGCGGCCTTCCGTGTCTGCGATGACGCTGGATTCTCTGGCGCGGGGCACGGCCTGGCTGGCTCTGCTGTTGGGCACGACATGCAGCGTGCTGACCGCGATCGGATCGAGCCGGGGATTCTCAGGCCGGCAGGCTTTCGTCTTGTTATCGCTGGGAGGCGTGCTGCTGGCGTGCGTCGCGAACGACTTTGTCGGGGTCATTATCGGCGTGCCGCTGTCCGCCCTGGCGATTTGCGCCCAGCAATTCTTCGAGGCCGAAACGCCAGAGGATCGCTGGGCCGCCGCGCAGTCGCTGGTCTTGAACGCGCTGGCAGCGGCCTGTTTGGTGACCGGCGCCCTGCTCGTCAGCGCACTGGCCGGCACGACAAACTTTTCGGAGCTGCGCGCAGTGCCGGCGCACGCGGCCCCTGCGAGCGACCACTTTGCGGCGCACGGGACGCGGGCTTTGCCGCTGGCCGGAGAAGTCGGCTACGTCCTGCTCCTGGCCGGCTTCGGGATTCCGCTGTTGGTCGCCCCGTTTCAGGTCGGCGCCGCGGAAGTTTTCGAAGGCGCGACACCGTGGAGCCTGGCGGCGATGACCGTGCTGCCGCGCTGCGCGGCGCTGGTGGCGATGATTCGCGTCTTTGCGGAAGGAATGACGCGCTATTTGTCGACGGCCCAAACCGCGCTCACCGCCGTCGCGCTCGTGACGCTGTTGATTGGCGGGTCGCTGGCCTATTGGCAATCGTCGCTGCGTCGGCTGCTGGGAATGATCGTGATGGCGCAAGGTGGCCTGATCCTGCTGGCGCTGGCCGCCGCCTGTTCGGAGACGGCCCGGCCCGACGCTGTCCGCTGGATCGACCTGCAGGTACCCGGCGGCGCCGGAGCCGCCTGGCTGCTCTTCGCGGCGGATTCGGTGGGCTTCCTCGGGCTGGCGGCGATCTTGAGCGGGCTGGAGCGATCGCACCACGGCGCCGATAATTTGGACGAGTTCTCCCGCCTCCTGCGGCGCGAGCGAGTCACGGCATTTGCCGCAATGCTCTTGCTCTTGGAGCTCGCGGGAATTCCCCCGTTTCCCGGTTTCTGGGCGAGGGTGGCGGTGCTGCGCTCGGTGCTGTCGGTGAGCTTTTCACCCGAGAACGATTTCTTGCCGCACCAGAATACAGGCTACGTGCTGTTTGCCTTGTTGTCGGTCGCCGCCTGGATCGCGGTGGCGGCGCCGTGTTTGCGAATCGCGACGCACCTGCTTTTTGACGATGCCCCGAGTGAGGTCGGTGTCGAAAGTGATCTGGCGCTCCCGACGGCGGGGTCGCGCGGACGCGGCGGTTTGAGACTGGGTGCTGCACTCGCCGCGGCGGTCGTAGTGTGGGGATTCGTTCCCAGTCTGGGCCCGCAATTGGCGGCCCGCGTGACCTTCTCAAACCGGGACGGGGCCGTGCTGGCCGCCCACGAGCCGCCTGCGCCCGTCAAGAAGCACCGTCGAGCCCGCGCCGGCGATTCGGACTGAACGGCCTGGTGTCGCGCGCCTTGGGACGAATTGCCGTTTTGTCCTGCTCGTGGCGACTCGACATAATGGAAGCATGAGGCGTCGACCGCGCAAACCGCTGCGTCCGGACCATTTGATCGGCCGGTCGGCGACTCCGGTCTTCATGGTCACGCTCGACCGCCGGATTTCCTTCTTTAACGAAGGCTGCCAGGCATTGACCGGATGGTCGGCCGACGAAGTCGTCGGCCAGCTCTGCGAGTTCGTCACCGAGCCGCAGGAAAACAGTCCGGAATCGCTGGCGGCCTGTCTGTGCCCCCCGCCCGCGGCCTTCGAAGGCAAAGTGGCAAGCCTTGTGACGCCAATCGTCCGCAAGGAGGGGGAGCGCCAGTCGCGCGCGCTCAATTTCGTCCCGCTTCGGGATGAGGACGGCGCCGTGGGCTGCGTGCTGGGCGTGATTGGCGGCAGCGAAACCTCCGATCGCGTGGCAGCGATCGAGCCGGCGGACGATCTGCACGCCGAGCTGGCGGCGCTGCGGCTGTTCTTATCGCGCCGGTTTGGAACGAAGTCTCTCGTATGCCAAAGTCCTCCTATGCTGCGCGTGGCCCAGCAGCTCGCAATCGCCCGCTCGACCGCCGCGCCCGTTCTGATTTGGGGGGAGCGGGGGACCGGAAAAGAGCATCTGGCCCGTGCGATTCATTACGAAAGCACCTGGCGGACCCGAGCTTTCATCCCCCTCGACTGCCAGACTCTCTCGGCGCTCGAGTTGGGGCAGACGCTGAAGCGCCTGCTGTTCCCCTCGGCCGAAGACGCCTTACCCCCGGGTCTGGCGCCGCAGCCGGGCACTCTTTACTTGGCGCACGTCGAGCTGCTGCCTCGCGACGCGCAGACCATCGTCGCCGACGCGTTCCGCAAAGAGAGCGGCCGCCAGCTGCGACTGATGGTCTCGACCACATTGGATCCCGATTCGTTGGCGAACCACGAGAACCTGCGCGAGGATTTCTTCCACCTCGTGACTCCGTTGTGCATTGCCGTGCCCCCTTTGCGGCAGCGCATGGACGACTTGCGATTTCTCGCCCAGTACCTGCTCGAGGAGCTCAACCGCGGCGAGGCCCGGCAGTTCAATGGTTTTGCCGACGACGTCTGGGAGAAGTTCGTCGAATACAACTGGCCGGGGAATGTCGGCGAGCTGTTAGCGGTCATTCGCGAAGCGCGCGCCCAGTGCAACGAGCCGCTGATTCGCTCGAAGGATCTGCCGTTTCGCTTTCGGACTGGTCTCGATGCGCAATCGGTCGGCCCCGCGTATCGCCCGCCCGTTGCTCCGCTCGAGCCCCTCTTGGAGCAGACCGAGCGCGAGCAAATCGAGCGGGCCCTCAAACAGTCTCGCCACAACAAGAGCCGCGCGGCCCAGCTCTTGGGGATGACGCGGCCGAGGCTCTACCGCCGAATGGAGATCCTGGGGATCCCCGACGAACCGGCCGCTTCCTGAGCGACGTGCCGATTGCGGCCGTGAAAAGATCGTCAGCTAGGCAGCCGGACGCTCCCTAAGGGTCAAAAACCGGCATTTTTTGCGCCTGCGTTGGACCAGCCCGGCCAAGCCGCGTTGACCGATTCCCGAAAGTTTCCCTATATTCCCGCCGCCTGTTTGCTTCCACGCGCACTCCATGGACGGAATGGCGGGCCCGC
>DASPSM010000671.1:0-26511 GCA_035623955.1 Planctomycetaceae bacterium | reverse complement strand
GAAGTCAAGGCGCCTCTTCCGCGCCTGACAAGGCGTCGCTGCTCAACCCAACTTCGGGGCAACTTCATCGAGCTGCGGATCGTCGCCCGCCGATCGCCACAGAAATCCCTGGGCGAAATAGATCACCCAAAACAGTCCCGTCAGGGCGGCATAGATCAGGCGTTGGTTTGTCGTCAGATGGCTCTGTCGCACAAAACTCTCGATGAACGCCGCCAGAATCAGCATGCCCGCGACGCCGACCACGGTCCGGCCGGCTTCCTTGCCCGCGTCGACCAGGGCCTCTGCCCGGGTTTTGAGCCCGGGGCTAACGATTGCGCGCCCCAGCATCAGCCCGACACCTCCACACAGGACCGTTGCCGTCAGCTCGGTAATGCCGTGCGGCAATATCCACGCGCAAACTTCGAGCCCGAGGCCGGCCTTGATGTAGACCGACAGGAACGCCCCCAGGATCATGCCGTTGTAAAGCATCAGAATCACGGTGGGCACTCCCGCGAGCACGCCCAGTCCCATCGCCGTCAATCCCACCTTCAGGTTATGGGTAAAGAGAAATGAGGCGAAAAACGATTTGGCGCCCGCACCCTGCTCTTGGCCGGCATGCAGATGTTGCAGGAGACGCTCGCGCGGTGTTCCGGGGAGGCGCGGATCGCCCGGCATCGCCAAGGCATACGCTGCCAACACATCGCGCGTGGCGGCGTGATAAGCCAGAACAGCGCCGGCGAGCAACAGCGCGGCTGAAATCGCGTGTGCCCGCCAGTTCCGCGCGACACATTCCGCGAAGCCCAGCGCGCAAAAGACCGCGATCTTGCTCAAGAAGCCTTGCCGCGGCGGCAGGTAGATCAGGCTGTGCGCGGCGGCCGCCAGCTGGTTGAGATAAGCCGCCAGGCGCTCGTCTCGCGTTCGCGTCCGCACTTGCGCCAGGTGAATGGCGACCCGACGGTAGAGCACATCCAAGCGGTTCAGCTCTTCGGGCGAGAGCCGACCGACCGAGCGGCGGCCGCGAGCGAGCAGCCGCTCGAGTTCTTCCCAATCGGGCCGATTGCGTGTCACGAAGTCGGCCATTATCGTTGTTCTCGCATTTTCAAATCGGCTCGGTAATCCGCTCCCACGAGACGGGCGTTTAGTTTGACGCGAGAGCACAGCGATGGCCAGTCCGGTCCTGTTCGAAACGCCCGAGAATGTGCAGATCGCTTATCGGACGGCCGGTCTCGGCACGCGGTTTTGCGCCTGGGTGCTCGATTCGTTTTTCGTGGCGCTGATCGCGATTCTGTTGTTCATCGTCGTGCCAATTCTCGCCGCGGCAATGGGCATCGCGCTCGATGAGGTCGGGCGAAAGCTGGGAGCTCGCCGCCCCATCTCGCAGGACGAGGTCCGCTTTTATTTCTTCTCCGTCGTGATGCTGGCCCTGCAGCTGGGGAGCCTGATCTATTTCACTTCGAGCGAACTCCTGGTGCGCGGACAGACGGTCGGGAAGCGCGCCTGCGGCCTGCGCGTCGTGAAGGCGGACGGCTTTGCGCTCGACGCCGGCAGCGTGCTGGTGCGGAACGCCTTTCGCCTGATCGACCAGATCCCCGTGCTCTGGATCGTGCCGCTGCTCTCGAGCCGCAGCCAGCGTTTCGGCGACATGGTTGCCGGCACGCTCGTCGTGGCCGAAACGCAGGACCGGATCGGCGAGCTGCGGGCCAAGCTGATGCAGCGCGACTCGCAAGAGAGCCGTTTCCGCTTTGACGCGGCGATGCTGAACCGCACCAAGCCGACCGACGTCGAGGCGCTCGAGCGGATCCTCGAGCGCTGGCCGTTTCTGACCGAGCGGCAACGAAACATCCTGCTCGACCGGATCGTTGAGCCGCTCGCCAAACGACTCGCCGCGCCGTCACCCGACCCGGCCGATCGTCAGGAGTTTCTTGTCGAATTGCTCTCGGCGATTTATCGCCGCGAATCGCGCCGGCTCGGCTAACTCAACCTGCGCGGCAAGAAGCTCCCGCCTGGCGGGCGGGACTTACCTGGCGCCGACCGATTTCGAGATGGCCGAAGAGTGGGTGCTTCCATCGGCCGACTCCATCTCGAGAGAGTCTAAGCCGTCGCGTGTCCGCTTGCGCTAGCGCCGGTCGACAGAGCGGCCTCGCGCGCCTCAGCGTCGGCGAGGATTTGGGCATACATCTCATTGACCATTTCCTCTGTTACCCCCATCGCAGACGATGTCGGCCAGAAGATCTTTGTGGCTGCGCGGTCAGCACGCTGAAAGAGAGCCGTTGCTTCTCGAAGCCTGTCAATCATCAGTTTGCGCCCACTGTTGACGATGAAGTTTTCAGAGTGTTGGTCAAAGAATTTGTGGGTCAGGTAGTTCCGCTCTTCCAACGCGGCGCTAAGCAGGTCGTCGACGGCATGATCAATGGCGATAGTGCGTCTCGCCCTCGCTAGGAGGCGCCCAAGGGTCGCCTTTTCCATTTGCCCATAGACGGATTCGACGATTTGCGCGCTCGAGGAGCTCATCGAAAAGACCTCTAACGCGGCTGCGAGGTGCAGAGCGGCCTGCTCAAAAACCTGGGCGTAGTATGCAGCAAGGCCAAAGAATGCAAACACTTCCTTCTCGTCGTAGCTGTCTGGCAGTGGGATCTCTCGCAGCTCGCTATTTGTTTTCATTGACGGAGTTCCTAATAACCACGTACGGGCCTCTGGCAAGACTGGTGCGTACTCGGCATTCTATGGACACGCGTGGCTTCAGAAGGATCGCCCGCGCCGTCCAGCCAAGACAGCAAGCAGATTGACGACAGATGAGGTCGCTTCGGCACAGAGCGCTGCCAGGCGGAAGTCGGCCGTGCGCTTGTGCTGTAGCGCGAGGGCCAAGCTGAGGGCGGCTTTTGCGTGGGATCGGGCCTCGGCATTTGCCTGTCCGGCCAACTCGGCGGCAAAAATGGCCTCAAGCATCCGCTTGGCGTCGGTTGCACTCGGCCGGACATCGTCTTTGGACGGGTGGCGACTGGGTTCGTATACCGCCTGCGCGACGGTAATCAGCACTTCGCGGCAGATCAATCCGACGGCCTGGTACCGCTCCTCTGAATCCGCGTCGTTGAGACGGTGGCGCACTTCCTGGATTTGTCGATCAACTTTGCGCCACCCGGTCGGTTCGTCGAACAGTTGAAGTCGCTCGGCGAGCCTTTGCGCTGAAAACGTCGGCCTTCCAGAGATCTGACTCGATTCGACGAGATTCCACCCATCGATTTCTAAATGGTAGTTGTAGGCCTTTACGAGCTCGTCTGCCTCGCTCGAATCAGAGCGCACCACTGGATGGACTGTTTCGCACAAAAAGGCCAAGAACTCATTATCGGGCGCGTGCAACAGGTCAAATCGGACGTCGTAAAAGACCCAGTCGTCGTCCCAGTCCCTCCAGTGCTCGCGGTGCTGCTTGATGTCCTCGGTTGCATTTGAAAATCGAGGGTCAGTAGAAGGAGTGCGTGACAGGTCGTACAACCGTGACAAGAAATCGCTTTCGGCGAGTCGCCCCGACCAATCGCACGCAAGCTATGTGGAAGGTGTCGAGGACAGCGCGGCGCGTGACCTCGGAAATCTCGTTATCCGAAGGCGTCACTTTTTTCTTGCTCCATCAACCCGTCCTCCTAGAAATTGCGTTGCCGATGGCGTTACCGGGCCGGCATGGAACTGCGCCGCCATGATATCAGTTCGAATAGAGGTCGAATGAACAGGCCAAAGCTACCTTTTCTCAAAGCGTCGGCGAAAAAGCCTCCAGCGGCGAGTCGTGCACGATTGCATGCGCGCGGTTTTGCAGTTCCGCGATGCGCTTGGTGACGGCTGCTACCTCGGTCGCAGACGCGTGGACACTCAGCACGATCTGGGTAGCGTAAGTCTGCTGAGGAGCCAGCGTGACCACCCGACCCCGGCTGCGCTCGAACGTCTTGAGATTGGGATAGTTGGTCGCCGGCTCCAGGCCGGTCACGTAGCCATCTGCTTCCGGCTGCGTGCACTTCCAGACGGTAAAGCAGGGGAGCGTCCGCACACCAAACTCCAGGCTGATTCCGCGATCTGCGGCCGCGTTGCGCAGGAGAACGACCGTCTGTTCCTGCTCGTCGCCGATCAGCTCCGCGTAGTAGCACTGCTCGGTGTAATCGGGCGTCGGGCCGAGATAGGTTTGCCACGTGCGAACGTCTTCGGCCGCGCGGGAATCACGGGGTGCCGCCTGCCGCACCGGCAACAGGAGTCTGGCTCCGGCGTCCAAAAAGGGGCGGCCCACGTTGGTGTGATAGAGCAGTTCGAGTTCCAGCGGCCGCGCCGACAGGTTGTGAATCTCATCGCGGATCGTGAGTCGATTCGACCCCGGGACCGTTTCGTAGCTGGTGGAGAGTCGCAGCGACGGGCCGAACATCGACGATTCGTCGACCTCGCCACGGACCGTCATTAGGCCGTCGCCGGCAGTGTCAGCGTGGATCTCGACGCGGTGGGCCGGCGTGTTGGCGATTTTGCCGTGCAAGGTAAGCGGCGTCTCGCTGCGTTTCCCGGCCGCGTCGACAATCACGTCGACACCCGGCGGGCCGTTCGAGGAGAGTCCGCAGCGGCAGAGCAGTTCGTTGAATCCAGCCAGCCATCCCAATCCATTGCGACCCGCCAAATCGACAAACGCGGGATTCACTGGCCGCTTGACCGGCGAATTCCAGCCGATCTCCAAATCCCGATAACGGCCGCGCCACAGTCCCATGCCGCGCGTCGGCAGAATGGAAACCGAGAGCAGCCCATTATTCAGCTCAACGACGTCAATCCCCTCGGAGACGCCGCCGCGCAGCGTCCGTTTGCGGATCGACCATTCGGAGTTGCGCGGCATTCGCAAATCGGCCGAGTCGCGCAGCACGAACGAGTCGAGCCAGACCTCGTTCGCGAGATCGGTGAGGACTGTGGATTTGCTCGTCATGGAGTCATCCTCGAGGACGTTTGCGCAAATGGTAATCGATCGCGGCAGTTTGTTCCCGGATTGAGGAGTTTGAACCACCGAGTGACCGACCGACGCTACAAGCGGGTCTAGGCACAGTTTCTGGACTGAACTACGATTGGGGAACGAACGAGTAGTCGCCTGACCCGACTGGACTCGACATGTTCTTGAGCCGCGTGATCGATTTTTCACTGCGGCACCGCGTGCTGGTGCTGCTGGCGGTCGCGGCGGCCGCGGCGGCGGGGGTCGTGTCACTGACCCGCTTGGACGTCGACGCTTTCCCCGATACGACGCCCGTGCAGGTGCAGATCAACACGACCGCGCCGGCCCTGGGCCCGGAAGAGGTCGAACGCCAGATCACCGCGCCGATCGAGCAGGGATTGGGCGGACTTCCGGGTTTGGAACAGCTCCGCTCGGTGTCGAAATTCGGCTTTTCCCAGGTCGTGGTCGTCTTTCGCGACGGCACCGATATCTATTTCGCACGCCAGCTCATCAACGAGCGACTGGCATCGGTCGACCTGCCCTCGACGGTCGCGCGGCCGAAAATGGGGCCCGTTGCAACCGGGCTCGGCGAGGTCTTCCATTACGTCGTCACCGGCGGTGGCAGCAGTCCCAGTGAGTTGCGCACGGTGCACGACTGGATTATCCGCCCAGCCCTGCGAACAGTGCGCGGCGTGGCGGAGATCAACAGCTGGGGTGGATACCAGAAGCAGTATCAGATCCGCATCGACCCCCAACGCCTCATCAAGCACGATCTGACGCTCGACGAAGTCATCGACGCGGTTCAAAAGAACAATGCCAACGTCGGCGGCGGGGGCATCAGCCGCGAAGGCGGGCTGCTGCTGGTCCAGGGATTGGGCCGCACGACGGGGGTCGAATCGCTGCGGCAGATCGTGGTCCGCGCAAAGGACGGCGTTCCGATCCGTGTCGGGGACGTCGCCGACGTCGCCATCGGTCACGAAATCCGACGCGGGGCAGTGACCGTCGACGGCCGCGGAGAAGCCGTGCTGGGCCTGGGCTTCATGCTGATGAACGAAAACAGCCACACCGTCACGTGGGCGCTGAAGGACCGCTTGAAATCGATCGAGACCCACTTGCCGGCCAACGTCAACGTGGTCCCGGTTTACGATCGCACCGAACTCGTCGACTTCGTGATCGACACAGTCCGCAAGAACCTGTTTGAGGGCGGACTGCTGGTGATTGCGGTGTTGTTTGCCTTTCTGGGGAGCCTGCGGGCCGCGCTGATCGTGGCCACCGCAATCCCGCTGTCGATGCTGTTCGCATTCAGCGGCATGCTGCGATTCGGCATCGCGGCAAGCCTGTTGAGCCTGGGGGCGATCGATTTCGGCCTCGTCGTCGACAGCTCGGTGGTGCTCGTCGAAAACTGCGTGCGACGGCTCGGTGCGGCGAACACGCAAGGGAAGAGCCGGCTCGAAATCATCCGTGACGCCGCCATCGAAGTGCGGAAGCCGACGATCTTCGGCGAGCTGATCATCATGGTCGTCTACCTCCCGATCCTCACGCTGGAAGGGGTCGAAGGGAAGCTCTTCCGCCCGATGGCCCTCACCGTGATCTTCGCGCTGGCCGGGTCGATGATCCTCTCGCTGACGCTGATGCCTGTTCTGGCGAGCTTGCTTTTGCCCAAGCGCTCGGTCGAGCGCGAGCCCTGGCTGATGCGTGTGGCCCACGCGATTCACAATCCGGTGCTGCGGTTCGCGATGACGCACAAGCCCGCGGTAATCGGGCTGGCGGCGTGCGTGTTGATCGTGGCCTTCGGAATGATCGCGCCGAACCTGGGGTCAGAGTTCGTGCCGCGGCTTTCCGAGGGAGCGATCGCGATTGGCGTCGTCCGACTGGCCGGGACCGATCTCAACGAGTCGATCCGCTACAACACACAGATCGAAAAAGTGATCCTGAACGAATTCCCGGATGAGGTCGAGCACGTCTGGAGCCGCATCGGAACGGCCGAGATCGCCACTGACCCCATGGGGGTCGAGCTGACCGACGTCTTCGTCACGCTCAAGCCGCGCAGCGCCTGGAAGAAGGCCCGCACTCAGGCCGAGTTCACCGAGCTGCTCGACAAAACGCTCCGCGACATGCCGGGGCAGCGGCTCGCTTATTCGCAGCCGATCGAAATGCGGATGAACGAAATGGTCTCGGGCGTGCGGGCCGACCTGGGCGTCAAACTGTTCGGCGACGATTTCGATGTGCTTGTGAAAAAAGCGGCCGAGATCGAGGCGGTGCTGCGCGGAATTCCGGGGGCGGCCGACGTCGCGGCCGAAGCGCTCACCGGCCAGCCCATGCTGCAGATCCGCATCGACCGCGACCAGGTCGCTCGTTACGGCCTTCCCGCCAAGGCCGTGCTCGACGTCGTCGAATCGATCGGCGCCAAGCCGTTGGGAGAAGTGGTCGAGGGGCAGCTGCGATTTCCGCTGGCTGCCCGTCTGGCCGAACCTTATTGCCAAAGTCCGGAGGCGATGGGCTCGCTCTTGATTTCGACCCCCTCGGGTGAGCGAATTCCGCTGTCACGGCTGGCCAAGATCGAAACAGCCACGGGGCCATCCACGATCACCCGCGAGTGGGGACAGCGTCGGCTGACGGTCACCGCCAACGTGCGCGGACGCGATCTGGGCAGTTTCGTCGCCGAGGCCAGGCGGCAACTGGCCGAGAAAGTGTCCTTGCCGGCCGGCCGTTATCGCCTGGAATTCGGCGGACAGTTCGAGAATCTCGAACGGGCCCAACTGCGGCTGGCGATCGTGGTGCCCATTGTGCTGATTTCGATCTTCGGTTTGTTGTATTTGACTTATGGCAACCTGCTGGATGCGCTGCGCGTCTTCACGGGCATTCCGTTTGCTTGGGTGGGGGGCATCTTCGCCCTGTGGCTGCGCGACATGCCGTTTTCGATCTCGGCGGCAGTCGGCTTCATTGCCATGTCGGGCGTGGCGGTGCTGGACGACATGATTCTGGTCTCCTGCGTGCGGCAACTTCGCAACAAAGGCCTGTCGCTCGATGAGGCGGTCACCCAAGCGGCCGTCACGCGGCTCCGCCCCGTGCTGATGACGACGCTTGTCGCCAGCCTGGGTTTCTTGCCGATGGCACTCAGTGACGGGACAGGAGCCGAGGTTCAGAGGCCGCTGGCGACGGTGGTCATCGGCGGCGTGATCGGAGCGATGGTCATGTCGCTCTTGGTGCTTCGCGTCCTATATCTGGTCTTCAACACGCGGGTCTTTGGTCGCTTGGAGTCAGCCGCGGCTCGCGAGCAAACCGCGGCCGTGTAAAAGCGACACGCCGGCACTCAACCGGCGTGCCAGGGACGCTTCTGTCTGCGATCCAGTGCCGGCTCAGTCGGCCAGCGGCTTCACGCGGATGTTCTTGTACCAGGTGACACTTCGAGGATCGTGCGCCTGCAGGGCGAAACTGCCGCAGCTGAGCTTTTCCTGACGCTTGGCGGCCTCCTCGGGATTCTCGGTGTAGTCAACGACGACTTCGTCGTTGACCTTCACGATGATGTGCTTGCCTTGCACGATGATCGTCTGCTTATACCACTCGTTATCCTTGGCAGGCGTCTTGTAGAGCTTGACGACGTGATACAAACTGCCGGTCTTCACCGGGTCGCCATGCGACACGTTCACTTGAGATTCGTAACCCGTGCTTGGAAATCCCTTCGCCTGGTAGTGCGTGTGAAAGTAGATTCCCGAGTTGGCGTGGGGATGAGTCTGGACGTCGGCCTCGAAAATGAAGTTCTTGAACTGCCAGTCGGTGAAGGCGTGTGAGGCCCTTCCTTCGCAGATGATCTTGCCGTCATCGACATGGATCTTGCTGTTGTCGCTGAGCTTCCAACCGGTGAGATCCTTGCCGTTAAAGAGCGAAATCCAGCCATCCTTGTCAGCGGCATCCTTGGGCGGGTAATTGCAGGCTGGCTCCTCGGCTTTCGCCTCCTGTTTCGCGAGGCCGCCGCGGGCCTGCGCGGGAACCGCGGGGACCGTGAAAACAAGCAAGCCGCAGAAGGCGGCGGTCAGTTTCGCGGCGAGTGAAAACTTCGGCATGGGTCGAACTCCGGTGAGAATCGGGCGGCTGGGAAGAGTGGTTCGGCGACGCTATTGCGTGAGCCGTCGGCCGATTCGTGACCTTCTGCACTATAGCCAGGCGCGCGGGGGTTGCAAAGCAGGCGGCTCGCCAGCGGCGCTTGATGGGAGTCCGGTTCGGTGAGCCCGCGCCGCTATTTTTTTCCGCTCGCCGACGGCGGACCCTCGAGCGGCAGCTCGCGGCACACAATCTCGCGGTCGTTGCGCGCATAGACGCAACACCCAGCGTAAGCGGGGTGGGCCCACGTGTCGTCGATGATCTTGCTTCTGGCCAGCTCCGCATAGTTTTTTGGATCGAGTCGCGCGAGAATCAGCTCGCCGGCCGCATTGAGGATTAGCGCCCGGTCGCCATCGCCGATCCAGACCAATGTCGCTTGCGGATTAGTGTCCCGTGGCGTGACGCGATGCCCGTCGGTCCACAACTTGTTGCCCGTCGCCAGCTCGAAGCAGGTGAGCCCGAAGTTCTTGTCCAGCAGGTACCCATAGCCGTCGCGGCACAAGGGCTGCGACATCAATCCGCGAAGCGTCCTCTCGTCCTCCCATGCCAGCGTCGCCTTGTGGCCGCTCGCGTCGAGGCGGATGGCCTTGGCACCGGCCCAATAGCCGCTCACGAAGACAATCCCGGCGTGGTAGACGGGCGTGGCGATCGAGACGCCGTACGTCACCTCGTACGGAATTTCCCAAAGCGGTTCGCCCGTGGCGGCATCGAGTCCGCGGATGTGCGACGGCGTCCAGCAGGCGAGCTGCGCCCGGCCGCCCTGCTCGATCAGGATCGGCGTGGCATAGGTGGCCTCGTCCGACAGGCTGCTCCAGACTTTTTTCCCCGTGCGGCGATTGAGAGCCACGACGCTGGCGCCCTTGGCGGAACCCGGATGGACAATCACAGTGTCGCGAAAGATCACCGGCGAGGCGGCGTAACCCCAGGTCGGCATCCGCCCGTCAAAGTCGGAAACCAGACTGGCGGACCATCTCACCGCGCCCCTCTTGAGCTGCAGGCAATTCAGTTTGCCAGTGGCTCCCAGCATGTAGACCAGTCCGTCGAAGACGGTGGGGGCCGCCCGCGGACCATTTCCATAATCGAGCTGGCCGTAATGCACCGCGTCGGAATGCGTCCAACGGACGTCTCCAGTTCGCGCGTCATAACAAACGACGCGTTCGACCTCGGCCGGTGCGGTCTGCCGATCGGCGAGCAGCACGCGGTTGCCGGCGACGATCACGCCCGCGTAGCCTCCCCCCACCGCTTTGCGCCAGCGAAGTTTCAGCTCGGCGGGCCAATGGTCGGAGAGTTTTGGGCCGATCCAACTGCCGTCGCCTCGCGGACCCCGCCAGCGCGGCCAGTCTTCGCCGCGATCTCGCCCGGGTCGATTCGACTCGATCTCGGCCGCGCAGGCGTCCCTCGGCTCGAGCGCGAAATAGCCTGCAAACAGCAACGCCAGCCCGGCCGCAATCTGCAGAAATCTAGTGCACGGGTCGATCGGGATCCCTCCCGGAGCTGGCGGCGAATCTTCCAGACCGGGGGACGGTTGTATCAAACGGCACAAGATGTGTAGATAGCAGTGGTTTCTACCGCTTGCCGTGCCGGATTCTCGGAGGATTTCTCATGTCCCGATTGCTCGCCGCCTGCTTGTGTCTCGCGCTCTGTTTCTCGACCTCGGCCGCCCGCTGTGCCGATAACGAGTTGACCCCCGAGGAGAAGGCGGCCGGTTGGACGTTGCTCTTCGACGGCAAGACTTTGGACGGCTGGACACGCAGCGACGGCAAACCGAGCAACCGCGGCGTCGATCACGAGGCGATCAATCCGCACCGCAACGGGTCCTACATGCTGGTCTACGACAAGGAGTTTTCCAATTTCGAGTTGCAATGCGACTTCAAGGTGACGCCCAACTGCAACAGCGGGATCTTCGTGCGCACCTATCCGCTCACGCCGCGCACGGGAAAAGACGTCGGCTACAACGGGATCGAGGTCGCGATCGACGACGGGATCAAGGAGGGTTACCACGCGACGGGGGCGATTTACGACCTGTCACCAACCCTCGTCGACGCGACCAGGCCGACCGGCCAATGGAATCACATCGACATCACCTGCAACGGCTCGCAGATCACGGTCCACCTGAACGACAAACAGGTGAATTCGATCGATCTCGACCAGTTCACCAGGCCCAACACGCGCCCCAACGGCACGCCTCACAAATTCGACGTCGCCTACAAAGAGCATCCGAAGCATGGTTACATCGGCCTGCAAGACCACGGCTCGCCCTGCTGGTTCAAGAACATCAAGCTGCGCGAGCTGAAGTAGCGCGTGCCATGGGCGGTGAACGTGGTCCGCTTTCGGATCTTGCGAGCCCTCAGCGCCTAATCCAGCTTCAGTCGCCGGTTAGTCGCTGCTCCAGTTCGGCGGCGAGCTTCTCCGCCGTGTTGATTGCGAGAATGGGACGCATCTCGCGCCCGTTCACGAAGACCGCGAGAAAAGGCACATTGGCAACTCGACATCGTTGGGCGAAGCTCGCATTCGCATTGACATCGTACGAGACAAAATGGAGTCGATTAGCGAAGCGAGGTTGGACTTCTTGAATAATGCGATCGACCGCGACATCGTGTCGGTCCCAGTCTGCCCAGAAGTGGACAAGAAGGTTTGGATGCGACCGCAATACGTCGTCGACGGTGCCATCCGTGACTGCGGGAGTCGACGGGCGCCAGTCGGAGGTCGAATCGAACGGTCGGTTCAAGCGCATCACAGCACGTGCTGCGGCGGACGGCTTGGGAATCCGCACTACCGGTCGATCTCGCCCATGACGATGTCGAGCGAGCCGACGATGGCCGGGATGTCGCCCAACAAAAAGTCTTTGCAGATCGGGGCGGTGATCGAGAGGTTGCAGAAGCAGGAACTCTTCGCCCGGGCGCGGAGTGGATTCGCCTCGCCGTTGCCGACGATGTAAAAGCCCATCTGTCCGCGGGGACACTCGGTCTCGAGATAGACCTCGTCCTTGGGGAGCTTGGTGCTCATCTTGTACGGCACGCGGTACCCGCCTTTGGCCGTCGGATATTTGGCGATGGCCTGCCGCACCAGCCGGATCGCCTGCACGACTTCCAACATCCGCACGTAAAAGCGGCACCAGTTGTCGCCGAGCACGACTTCCGGCGGAGCCTCCTTGAACGGGGCGACGGGGATGTCGAACGAGTAGCCCTCGTACATCTTCGTGTAGCACGGGTCGCCGTCGCGGCGGAGGTCCCAGTCGACGCCGCTGGCCCGCAGCACCGGGCCGGTGCAGCCGTAGCTTATCGCCATCTCGGGGGAGAGGATTCCGAGGCCCGCCGTCCGCTTGATGAAGATTTGATTGCGGGTCAAGAGTGTGTGGTATTCTTTGATTCGCGGCTCGAGCCAATCGAGGAACAGCGTGCAGGCTTCGAGCCACGACAATTTAAGATTGGGCGACTTGCCTGTGAGCGACGCGAGGCCGGGCGGGATGGTGATCGTCTCGGGGAGGTCGTGCGTCGCGCCTCCCATCGTCAAGTAACTATAGGTGAGCCGTGCGCCGCAGGCCTCCTCGAACAGATCGAGCACGATCTCTCGCTCGCGGAAGGCATACAGGAACGGGCTGAACGTCCCCAGGTCCAGACCGTAGGCGCCCATCCCGACCAGGTGACTGGCGATACGGCCCATCTCGGCGATGATCACCCGCAGCGTCACCGCCTTTTCAGGCAGCTCCATCTTGACGAGCTTTTCGATGGCCAGCGCCAGCCCGAGATTCATGTTCATCCCAGCCAGGTAATCCATCCGGTCCGTATACGGAATCCATTGCGGAGGGGCCAGGTTCTCGCCGATTTTTTCGGCGCAGCGATGCAGGTAACCGATATGCGGGGTGACCTCGTGGACGACCTCGCCGTCGGTCCGCAGCAAAAGCCGCAGCACACCGTGAGTGCTGGGATGCTGCGGGCCCATATTGACCAGCATCTCATCGGTCCGCACGTCGAATTCGACGACGCGGGGGTCTTCCAGTTGCATGCTCATCTTCGGTTCATCCTGCAATCGAATGACCGAATGACGAAATCCGAATTCCGAAGGAATGCCTAAATTACCGAAGCCCGAATGAAAAGACTCTTTCGTGCTTCGGGCTTCGTGCTTCGTGCTTCCTTCGTCATTCGAGCTTCGTGCTTCGGTTCTTGCTAACGCCCCCGAATTTCGTGGTACTCCAGCGGCATCTCGTAGTCTTTGCGCAGCGGGTGCCCGACCCAGTCCTCGGGGCAGAGGATTCGGCGCAAATTCGGGTGCCCGAGAAAGCGAATGCCCATCAGGTCGTAGGCTTCTCGCTCGTGCCAGTCGGCGATGCCCCAAATGTCGGCCACCGAATCGACTTCGGGGATCTCCCCTTCCCGGCCCTCCTTCCAGCGGGGCAGTTTCACCTTGAGCGTGATCTTGTGCTTCCGCGGGAAGCTCGACAGATGGTAAACGACTTCGACGTGCGGTTCGTGCCCGTATTTGGGTGCCTTCTTGGGGTTGGGCTCGCAATAGTCGACGCCGCACAGATTGTTGAGATGGTTGAGCCGCAGGCGGTCGTCGTCCCGACAGAAGAGGCAAACCTCGTGGATCGCCGCGGGCGCGACCTCGACCCACGGGTCGGTCGCGGTCAGGTTTAATCCGGTGATCTTTGTTGCGCCGAACCGTTCGAGCAGAAGCTGGTGGATTTCCTGAGCATTCATTGGAATTCGCGTCTCTCGATGCGGTTCGTTTGTGGGTCGCGTCCGAATTCCCAAGCCCGACTAGATTCGTGCGGGCTTAGCCGACGGCCTGCGGAACGCGCAAGGGCTCGGGCGCCAGAACGCGCGGCGTCCCCGCCTCGGCCGGGAAGATGGATTTGCGCGTCACCGCGCGGACCCAATCGAGGTCGCCCCGCTTCCACACATACGCGAACCCGACGAGCAACACCGCAAAAAAGACCAGGATGTCGAAGAAAGTCAAAGCCGCCAGGCGAAAAGCCGCGCCGGACGAGATCGGCGTCACGGCCTGCGATGGAGGCACGTTGAGCAGTTTCTGCGTGATCACCTCCCGAGCCGCGGGAGTGATTCGCGGGTCGGCAAGCTGCGTCGCGCCGCCATAGATCAGTGCCCAGGGAAAGAAGAACGCCACTTCGACGTCGAAAATAATGAACAGCAGCGCGACGACGTAGAACCGCAGGTCGAATTGGATGTAGCTCGACCCGATCGTCGGCTCGCCGCATTCATAAACGGCGACTTTTTCGGGCGTGGGCAGGTTGGGGCGTACGAACCAGCCAATGATCAATGGGATCGCCAGGAGGACGACCGCCACAAGGCCAAAGATGATGAAATGCCCGACGAGATCCGTCATCTGCGCGTGGTCACCTACTTTTCGCCTGCTTCGCCCGGCTTGCCGCCATGCGAGGAGCCTTCCAGCAGAGATTGTCGTCCCGCGAAACCCGCCTCGAGCTCGTGCCAGAAGGCAATCTCGCCCTCGCCGAGCTTCCAGCACAAATAAGCCTCCCGGCCGTCAATTTGCGTCAGGAAGTCGATCAGGCCGATTTTGGGGTCCTTCAATTCCACGCCCAGTCGCCGCAGCTCGTCGCAGAACTCCTCGAGTCGATCGTGGTCCTTTTCGATATCCTCTTCGATCTGCTGGACTTCCTCGTCGTAAGGGTTGTCCTCATCCCGGCGTTTCCCGGGCAACCGGCGCACGCCCTTGAGCCGTTCAGACCGCTCCTCGATCTCGTTCTTCAGTTGGACGATGTCGTCGACGATCGCCCGAACCAAGGGAAGCATGGCATTGGCTTCGGCGACAGTGAAGTACTTCTTGCCCGCGGAAGCAGTCATGGCTGGGACCTCGCGGTTGCCAATCCCGTCAGTGTTCGTCTGCAGCCGGTGCGAATTCAAAGGGGCTCGGCTCCCCCTGCACCCAGACCGGCTGATAGAGGACTTTGGACTCGGAAACGGCCGTCGGGTTCAGGGTTGCCTGGCCCCACGCCGTCTGCAGAGGCAGTTTCGCGTAGTCGACGATACATCCGTCGCGGCTATAGCAGCTCAGGTCGAAGTTCGAACCCATAAAGATGCAGTCGACTGGACAGGGCTCGACGCATAACGCGCAAAACATGCACTTCGTGTAGTCGATCGTGAAGCCGTCGATCCGGAAGCCCTTCCCGACCGGGGCCTTTTGCTTCTCGATATAAATGCAGTCGACCGGACAGGCGACCGCACACTTTTCGCAGCCGATACAGGTTGTCAGGTCGAAGCGGTGAAATCCCCGGTAGCGCGGCTTGACCGGGGCGGGGACTTCCGGGTACTCGAAAACTTCCGTGAACGTCCGGCGGCGGTACGTCTTGCCCATGATCCCAAGGGTGACAAACAGCCCCTTGATCACGGTGACAACTGCCACCCACACGTTTCGGAACCACTGAATCATGGCGTGTCCCGACCTGATGGAGGGTGCGAAAGCCCCGCAAGGGCGGTCGCAGGCCCCACATCAGCTTTTACTCTCATCGACCATTCTCGCCCGCCGGCGCGGACGAATGTTGCACAAAAATCACTGAAACTTTACCGAATTATAGGGTGAGCGATTGGCAACGCAAGGGAGCCGCGGCGCGTCGATTTTCGCTTCGCTCGTGCGTCGCGACGTTTGATTTCGACAATTAATCGCAGGCGTTTCTGGTGACGTCCACCAGCTGGCGCAACACCTCTGAGGCGGCTCCCGAATCGATCGCTCTGGCTCCGATTTGTACGGCATTGCGCGGATCGGGCGTGCGTCCGGCTGCGACCAGCGCGGCCGCCGTGTTTGCCAGCACGATGTCGCGCGCCGGCCCCGGTTCTCCTGCGAGAAGCCGACGGATCGTCTCGGCGCTTTCTGCCGGCGAGCTGACGGAGAGATCGGCCACGCGGCACTCGGCGAGGCCCAGCTGCTCGGCCGACCACTCGAACGCCTCGATTGCCGGGCCCTCAACGCGAAACACTTTCGTGCGTCCCCACAGGCTGACTTCGTCGAGTTCGTCGTTGCCGCAGACGACCAGCGTGCGCGCGGTGCCCAGGCGCGAGGCCGCCCTGGCGAGCTTGTCGGCGAGCGCGGTTCGCCCGGATCCCAAAACTTGAAACTCCGCGCCAGCAGGGTTCGTCAGCGGCCCCAGCAAATTGAAGATCGTGCGATTTCCGAGCTGACGGCGCACCGGAGCGGCGTGTTTCATCGCCCCGTGAACGAGCGGCGCGAAGCAGAAGCCGACTCCGATCTCGTCGATACACCTCGCGACGTCTTCGGGCGTAAGATCGACACGGACGCCGAGGGCTTCGAGCACGTCAGCCGAGCCGCTGACGCTGGTGGCGCTGCGATTGGAATGCTTGGCCACCGGAACGCCGCAGGCCGCGGTGACGAGGGCCGTGGCCGTGCTGATGTTAAATGTCGAAAGTTCGTCGCCGCCCGTGCCGCACGTGTCGAGCAGGCCTGTCCGCCGGGCTTTAATCGGCGTGGCTCGCTCTCGCAACGCCCGCGCGGCACCGACAATTTCGTCGACGGTCTCGCCCTTGAGCCGCAAGGCAGTCAACAGCATTCCCAGTCCGACGGGGGAAGCATTTCCGTCCATGACCTGCAGCATGGCGGCGTGCATCTCGTTTTCGGTGAGACTGCTCTCCTTGAGCAAAATCGCGATGGCGTTGTGAATTGCGTCGGCCATAAATCCATCCTATCTGCGCCATCGAGGTCCGCGTTAGCCGACATCCGACCAATGCCATCGTTCTCGCAGTCAGACCGTCGCGGCAGCAAACACCATTCCGTAGAATGGGGCGGTCGCCCGGCCGGAAGCACTCGCAATTGACTCGACGGCGGAGCGGAAGGGAGCCCCATTGCCGCAGAAGCTCATCATCGACGCGGACCCGGGAATCGGCGACGCCGTGGCGATCGCTCTGGCCCTCTTCGATCCCGAAATCGACCTGATTGGTTTGACGGCGACGTCCGGCTGCGTGACCGGACGGACCGCGACGCGCAACGTGCAAGCCATCGTCGAGACGCTCGACCCGCCGAAATGGCCCCGAATCGGCGGCCTGATGTCGGACATCCCCGTAGAGGCTCCGCCTCTCGACCCGGTCGGCGAGATCGTCATGAGAATCAACGGCCCGGGCGGGTTGGGCGATCTTGACGTCCAAGTGGCCGACCTGCACAACATCCGCGACCCGGCCCGGGTTTTGAGCGAATTGGTTAAAGCAGCACCGAACGAAATTACTTTGCTCACGTTGGGCCCGCTCACCAACGTGGAGCGTGCCTGCGACCGCAATCCGGAGTTTCTGCCGAGCCTCAAACGATTGATCTGTCTGGGGGGAGCGGTCGACGGCGGCGGAGACGTAACGGCCTCGGCCGAGTTGAACATCTATTGCAACCCGGAAGCCGCCCGCAATGTGCTGCGGGTGCCGGCCACGAAATCGCTGATCCCCCTCGAGATTGGCCGCCAGGTCGTTCTGACGGTGGACCAGATTCATAAGCTCACCAACGACGAGAGCCGGCGGGGAAAGTTCTTGAAAAGCATGCTCACGTACGCGTTTCGGGCCTACCACGAGCACCTGGGGCGCGAGGGCTTTCCGCTGCGCGAGGTGGTGGCGCTGGCGGCCGTCTCGCGGCCCGAGCTTTTTGAGAGCCGCAGGATTGCCGTCGAAGTCGAAGTCTCCGGCGAACTGACCCGCGGGATGACCGTTGCCGACCGGCGGCTGACGACTCCGGTCCATCGCCTCAATATGGAGGTCCCGGTCCGGGTATCCGAGCCGGGAGTGCTGGACTATTTCCACCGGACATTCGAGCTGATCGTGAGGTGACTTCGGCCGTGGGACAAGGCTCGCTGTGACCCGCGGGCCTGCCATTTGATTGAGGCTGCCGTATGCAAACCACTCGTGCCGCTTTGGCTTGCGCGTTGCTCCTGGTTGCCGCGTCGAGCGCGCGGGCCGCCGATGGCAAAGAACGCATTTACTTCGGGACCTATGGGCAAACAGCCAACGACGGCGTGTTCGTCGCCGAGTTGGATCTGGCGACAGGGAATGTGAGCGAGCCGCGTCTGGCGGGGCGGGCGACCAACGCGTCGTTTGTGGCGATCAGCCCCGACCATCGGCACCTTTATGCGGTCACCGAAGTTTCCGCGCTCGGCGGAAGGCGGTCCGGCGGGGTGGCGGCCTTTTCCATCGTTCCCGAGTCCGGAGCCCTGCGTCCGATCAACGAACAATTCTCGGGCGGGGCGGGACCGTGTCACCTGGTCGTCGACAAGGGGGGCAAGAACGTCCTCGTCGCCAATTACGAGGCAGGCTCGGTTGCGGTCCTGCCAATCGATGAGCGCGGCGGGTTGAAGCGCGCTTCGTCGGTGCAGGTGCATCGCGGCAAAGGGCCGAATCGCGAGCGGCAAGAAGGGCCGCACGCACATTCGGTCAATCTCGATGCGGCCAATCACTTCGCCTTCG
Organism: Planctomycetaceae bacterium; assembly: GCA_035623955.1. Taxonomy (GTDB): domain Bacteria; phylum Planctomycetota; class Planctomycetia; order Planctomycetales; family Planctomycetaceae; genus DASPSM01. The sequence goes on along the minus strand of DASPSM010000671.1, from coordinate 8,064 downwards.
TCGCCGACTTGGGGGCCGACAAAATTTTCGTCTACCGGTTTGACCCGAATTCCGGCAAGCTGTCGCCCAATCAGCCGGCGACAGTCAGCCTCGCGGCCGGGGCGGGACCGCGGCACTTTGCGTTCGATCCGACGGGTCGCTTCGCCTACGCGATCGACGAGCTCGACAGCACGATCACGGCTTTCTGGTACGACGCAGAAAACGGCACCTTGTCCCGCGTCCAAGTGGTGTCGACTTTGCCCAAGGGTTTTCGGGGGATCAACACGGCGTCGGAAGTGGCCGTGCATCCCTCGGGAAAATTCGTGTACGGAGCCAATCGAGGACACGACAGCCTGGCGATCTTTTCGGTCGATCCGGCCAGCGGCAAGCTGACTCCCGAAGGGCACGAGCCGACTCAGGGGAAGACGCCTCGCAATTTCGCGATCGATCCGACCGGTGCATTCTTGCTGGCGGCCAACCAGGATTCCGATTCGGTGGTCGTATTCCGGATCGACGCCGCCAACGGCCGGCTGCGGGCCACGGGACAAAAGCTGCGGATCCATCAGCCCGTCTGCGTGCGATACGTGATGCTCGGCGGCTCGTAGTAATTTTCGCCCGATGCGGTGCTTATTCGCCTTCTTGGCGGCCCTTTTCGGGGCCGACGGTCAATAGGCGAATGAGATCGCTTCCGTAGTCGGCCAGCTTTTTGTCGCCGATGCCGCGAATCCGTCGGAGTTCGTCGAGCGTCGTCGGCCGGTGGCGAGCCAGGTCGCGCAGCGTGGCGTCGCTGAAGAGAATGAACGGAGCTTGCCCGCGCTCGGCCGCCTTGTCTCGGCGAAACCGGCGCAGCGTCTCGAAGACGTCCCGATCGACTCCATCCCAAGAGTCGCGAGCGGCCTGGGACACTTTGCGCGGTCGCCTGGCCGGCCGCAGAAGTCGCGGCGTGAGTTCGCCCCGCAGCAAGCGCCGACCGTCTAGGGTAATTCGGAGGACGTTGTAATCGCCGCTTTTTTCGAGGAAGCCCTGGCCGACGAGCTGCTCGATCCAGATGCGGATGCTCTTTTTGTCTTCGTCGGCGAGGATGCCCCAGGTGCTGAGCTTGTCGTGCGCATTGGCCAGAATCCTCTGCTCCCGCGCCCCGGCCAGAACCTGGGCTGTGTAGTCTCCGCCGAAGTTCTCGCCCAAGCGGTGGACGCACGACAGGATCTTCTGACCCAGAACGAGGGGGTCTTCGGCCAGATCGAGCTCGGCCAGACAGACGTCGCACGCGCCGCAGTTCTCGGCCTCGAGTTCCTGGCCGAAGTACGCGGCCAGGACGCGATGCCGGCAGACGACCCCGCTGCAATAACCGTCGATGGCGCTCAGCAGCGCGACAGCGGCATTGAACGCCGGCTCCGGCAACTCCTCCTGCATTTTGCGCCACGTGCGAAAGTCGCCGGTCGAATAGAAGAGGCAGCATTCGGCTTCCAGGCCGTCGCGACCGGCGCGACCCGACTCTTGCTGATAGTTCTCCAGCGACTTCGGCGCGGCCGCATGGATGACGTATCGAACGTCGGATTTGTCGATCCCCATGCCGAAGGCGACCGTTGCGACGATGATCTTGGCACGATCGTTGATGAAGGCGTCCTGATTCGCTTTCCGCACCTCGTCAGGGAGCCCCGCGTGATACGGCAGCGCCTTGTAGCCGGCCGATTGCAGCTCGGCGCACAGCTCTTCAACGTCGTTCCGGCGAATGCAGTAAACCAGGCCCGCGTCGTTCGGGTGGCGGTCGATGACCTCGCGGACCTGGCGGCGAAGATCTTTGCGCGGCTGGACGCGGTAAACGAGGTTGGCTCGGTCGAACGAGCCGATCAGGATTTCCGGATTTTCCAGCTGCAGCTCCCGCACGACGTCGTCTCGAACGCGGCGGGTGGCCGTCGCGGTGTAGGCGTGCACTGCCACTTTGGGAAAAGTCTCCTTCAGTCGGCGAAGCATCCGGTACTCGGGGCGGAAATCGTGCCCCCACTCACTGATGCAGTGCGCCTCATCGATCGCGAAGAACGACACGGCGACGCTTTTCAGAAACTCCAGCGTGCGGTCGGTCATCAATCTCTCGGGCGAAAGGTAGAGCAGCTTCACGCGACCCGAGCGAATCCCATCCGCCACGCGGCGCTTTTCTCCCGGCAAGAGCGTGCTGTTGACGCAGGCAGCCGGCACACCGCAGTCGCAAAGGGCGTCGACCTGATCCTTCATCAGCGAAATCAGGGGCGAAACGACCACCGCCAGGCCGGGCTGGCAAAGCGCGGGAGCTTGAAAGCAGAGCGACTTGCCGCCGCCGGTCGGCAGCACGACGAGCGAGTCCCGTCCGGCCACGACTGCCTGCATGGCCTCGGCCTGGAGCGGGCGGAAGGCATCATATCCCCAGTACTTTTGCAGGAGGGCGCGCAGCTCGTCCATCACATGACATATAGCCGCTCGTCGGCTCAACACTCAACGGACGGCACTCTGATGTCAGATTGGCTGACAAGCACGGTGGATTCGAAGGCCCGATCAACAGGCCTGTCAGAACGACATGTAAAGGACGGGCGGAGGCTCCTGTTGAAACGCCCAGTCGAAATACAGCACCAGGACCACAATCGCCGTTTGGGTGCAGAGGATCGAATACATCAATGCGGGGCGGTGCGTGACGCCTCTGGCAATCCGCCCGAGCCCGTCCGCGATGGCATCGGCCTTCCAGAGCGCTGCCAAGGCGAGGGCTGCGACAATGAGCGGCGCGAGATCGAGCGATCGCCACGCCGCGCTGCCCAGCGACACCGGAAGACTGACCAATTCGCGAGAAACCGCGGCGAAAAAGACCTCGACGCCGCGAATATCCATGGAAAAGAACAGGAAGCAGAAACCGACATAATGCAGGGTGCCAATGACCGCGATCCAGTGGACGGTCTTGTTCTGCAGGTAGGCTCTCAAGCCCGCGCCCCCGAGGGTCGCTCGCAAGGCATCTCCGTACGCCCGCGTCGCTGCGGCCCCCAACCCATTGAGGACGCCGAACAGCACATAAGCCTCGGTCGTCCCGTGCCAGACGCCCGCCAGGAAGAGCGCCAGGAACAACAGCCCGTAACTCCAGTAGCGGGCTTCGCGCGGATAGCGACTGGCGGCGGCCTTGTAGCCGGTCATGAAGACGTAATCGCGGATCCAGTGGGTCACGCTGATGTGCCAGCGATCCCAGAAATCGAGGACATTGCGGGCCAGGTAGGGGCGATTGAAGTTTTCCGGCAGCCTGAAGCCGAGCAGCCCGCCGGCCCCGATCATCACGTCGGTGTAGCCCGAGAAGTTGAAATACAGATAGGCGGGATAGGCGTAGAAGCAGATCAGCACGTCGACGAGGCTGTTGGGACCCAGGGGCGGGGCGGCGGGTCGGAATGCGGCGAGCGCCCATGACCCCAGCACGCTGATCTTGATCATTCCCGTGAGGATGCGGATCCACAGGAGCAGGGCCTCGCGCGATGCCCGCGGCCGCAGCTCCACTTCGTTCCAGCCTTGCAGAAAGTCGTTGTAACGCTGAATCGGACCGGCGGTGAGGGTGAAGAACGATAACTGGTAATTCAAATAGCTCCACAAGTTGAAAGGGGCGAGCTGCCCCTGCCATTCGTCCACGAACATGTGAATGAGCTTGAAGAGCATGTACGACAGGCCGACCAACTCGACCGGGTGCAGCGCCAAGTCCCAATCCATGGGAACCGGTACCCAGGTCGCAAAGAACTCGTAGCGCTTGACGTAAAGGAAGACCAGCAGCGCCAGGCCGACAGCGGCGACGACAACCCCGCCCCGCCGGAACACACGGACACAGGCGAGCGCCACGTATGTCAAGGCGAGCACGGCGGCGAAAATGGCCCAACTTCGCCGGTTGGGAACCTGCGTAAAGAGAAACGTCGCATTCGCGGTGGCGAGGGCGACTTGGCGCAGCACTGTTCGGGGCGCGAGGTAGAACACAATCACGGTGGCGATGCACAGCGACAGAAATCCGAGCGAACAAACCGCCATCGCGAATTCTCGATGCGAAGCCAGCCGGGCACTAAGTCGACAACGATTCCAGGTCAGGGGTCAATTGCTGTGACTTGAAACTCTTCCTTTTCCCTGCCGTCGAAATCGAGCGCCCCACGCACGTCGGCTGCGACTTGCTCGGTGAATTGTCGGGCCCCCTCCAGATTGGCATGCGAGCGGTCCCAACACAATTCGGGAGTGTAGCGCAGGATGTTCCGATCGCCTGGCGTCAGCAACTGCGGATAGTCGAGTTGCAACTCTGCCAGCCAGCATGGGGTTCAATCGGCCGGTTAGAAATTTGGCGGAACTGCGAGGTGTGTGACGGTGGTAACGCTCGAGCTATTGGGGGCGCGAAATGACAGAAGATATGATCATGTCAAACGATGCGCGTCCGCGGCAGAAACCCTGTGCCGCCCTGCCGGAAGGTGGACTGTGCTTTTTTGGCCGGCGACGCGAAAATATAAAGGTCGACAAACGTGCGGCGTACGCGGTTCCAGCTCACGGCTTTAGCCCTCCGGTATGGCGTGTCCTCGTCTGTCCCTCCGTCCACAGAAATCCACGACACACTCGTCCAGGACGAGCACGAAAGCGCACAAGCAGCCGAGCTGAGCCGCTGGGCCGAAACGCCACCCGGAAGAGTGCCCGGGTACACGCTTTTGCGGTCGCTCGGAGGTGGGGCATTCGGCACGGTGTGGCTGGCCTCGGAGGACAACACCGGCAAGCAGGTCGCGATCAAGTTTTATACGCATCAGCGCGGCCTCGATTGGTCGCTGTTGAACCGCGAGGTCGAAAAGCTCGCGGTCCTCTACACGTCGCGGCATATCGTGCGGCTGATCGACGTCGGCTGGAACAGCGAGCCCCCGTACTACGTAATGGAATTCCTGGCCAGCGGCTCGCTGGCAACGCATCTCGCGGCGGGTCCACTGCCGGTGAACGAGGCGGTGCGGATCGCGGAAGGCGTTCTGAGCGCGCTGGTGCACGCTCACGGCAGCGGCATCCTGCATTGCGACTTGAAGCCCGCCAACGTGCTGTTGGACAACGAATTCGAGCCACGGTTGTGCGACTTCGGCCAGTCGCGGCTCTCAAACGAGCAAAATCCGGCCTTGGGCAGCCTGTTTTACATGGCGCCGGAGCAGGCCGACTTGCAGTCCATTCCGGATGCGCGTTGGGACGTTTACGCGTTGGGCGCCCTGTTGTACCACATGCTTTGCGGCCAGCCCCCGTATCGCACTCCGGAAATCGAAGAGGCCATCCGCTCGGCGCCGACGCTCGACGAGAAACTGGCCGTTTACCGCGAGCGGATCCGGAACAGCCCCCGGCCCACCGGACTGCGGAGCGTACCCGGAGTCGATCGCCGTTTGGCTGAAATTGTCGATCGCTGCCTGCAGACCGATTCGCAGCGACGCTATCCGAACGCCCAGGCTGTTCTGGATGTGCTCGTATTACGGGATCGCTCGCGCGCGCGGCGGCCGCTCATCAGCCTGGGCATCGTTGGCCCGAGCCTGCTGCTTTTGGGGATGGCCTGGCTTGTGTTCGACCTGCTGGGCACGGCCGAAAAAGACGCCAATGGCTTGATGACTCGCCGTGCGAACGAAAGCGGCGTCTTGTCGGCGCGAATCGTGGCCCAGAGCATTGGCCGCGACCTCAGCGAACGAGAACAGGAGCTGATCGAACTTTCTGACCGAATCACCCAGGATAAACAGCTCAAAAGCCTGCGCGATGCGATCCGGGCCCCGGTGGTGATGGACAAGGCCAAGAACGACCGGACTTTTGCCGAGCTCAATGCGGCCCGTAAGGAGTCGGACGATCGCTTCGACAAGCTGGGCCTGCAAAAGGACTTCAGCTGGTTCTTGATCGACGATCACGGAGTCCAGAAATGGAGATCCCCGCTCTTCGAACAGAACTGGAAGTATCCCTACACGCTCGGAAAAGGCTATGCGAGCCGCGATTATTTTCATGGACTGGGGATCAATTATGAGCGCGGGACAGAACCGAAAAATCTGAAGCCAATCCGCGTTCCGCACATTTCCCAGTGGTTTACCGAAGCGCTGAACTCGAAGCACCTGGTCGCGGTTTCCGTGCCGATCTTTGACGAGTCGGACAACGTGATCGGAGTATTGGGGCGCACCATCGAGATTGGCTCGCTTTTGGACGTCTACAGCCACGCGATTTTTGCGGAGGCGGCGGATGCCAGTTCGGCGGCGCCGGACGATACGCGGGAAATCGCCCTCATCGAACGGGCCAGCGGCAACGTGCTCGACCACACCTGGTTCGACAAGCATCACCAGCAGTACCGGCAGCAGACGCTCAAGCCCGACGAAATCGAAAAGTTTCGCGTTTCGGAGTCGGTGCGCGACAAGCTCCAGCGGCTCGCAAACTCCGACCTCCCTCTCGCGAAAACGGACTCCGCGGTGGACGATCATTACACCGATCCGCTGAGCCGCCTCGATGTCGCCTCAAAGGACCTCAGCGGAGACTGGCTAGCGGCATTCGCCGTCGTCCCCTGGACCGACTGGGCGGCTGTCGTGCAGGAACGGCGCACGGCTGCGCTCGAACCAGTGCAGGAGATGAAATCGCGGCTGACTCGCACCGGACTGTGGGCGCTGGTCGGCAGCTGTGGACTAATCGGCTTGTTGTGGTACTTTGTGGGGCGCGCGCTGATCGATCGCTCGCCGCGGTTCTGGCCGATGAGGCCCGACCGCCTGGCCTCGGGCGCGGGAGGGGCGAGCGGTCCTCCGACGCCGAGCGGGCTGTCGCGCGGATTTTGAGCGCGCGACCGTCGCCAAACTGTCCGCCACGCGCCGGCCGAGGATAAGTGGAATTGTTCGTTTTCGTCGCTCAGGGATTGGATCGCGCTCATCAGTGGCGCCACGATCTGGAAGCCGACAGGCCCTACCTGCTCGGCCGCGACGGGACGGCCGACCTTTCCGTTCCGTGGGACGCTCACATTTCCCGCCGCCACGCGCGGGTGACGCTGGTTGACGGACACCTGGACGTCGAGGCGCTGCCGGAAGCGCGCAACCCCCTCTTCATCAACGGACGACAATCGGCGCGGTTTTCGCTCGAGGAGGGGGAGCGGTTCGTCATCGGAACGACGACTTTCTCATTCGAGCGGCCGGCAACTTCGCGGTTGAGCGAAACCGGGCCATTTGAAGAGGTCACGTTCGATCCCCAGATGCTTCGCAACGTCCGCTTTAGCGACGCGGATCGGCGGTTCGACGTTTTGACGCGGCTGCACGAGGTGATCTGGAGCGCGCGAACCCAAAGCGAGCTTTACCATCGTCTGGCGAGCCTGATCCTGGCCGGAGTGGGCAATGCCGAGGCGGTCGCAATCGTCGAAATCGACGATGCGGGAGCCGTCCGCGTGCTCAACTGGGATCGCCGCCGCGAAGCCGCCGGGCTCGTCCAACCCAGTTCGCGGCTGATCGGCGACGCGCTGTTGCGCCGGCGCCGCAGCGTGCTGCATGTTTGGGAATCGGCCAAGCTCTCGGACAGCAAATACACGATCTCGGCCGAATTCGACTGGGCCTATTGCACGCCGGTCGCCGATGGCGGTTCGACGTGGGGCATTTATGTGGCGGGTGGCCTGGATCGACCCCTGGCGCCAGCACAGACGTCGCCACCCGACGGCGTCTTCCTGCAGGCCGACGTCAAGTTCACGGAGCTGGTCGCGGAAATCGTCAGCTCCGTCCTGCGGCTCAACCGGTTCGAGCGGCAAAAATCGGGCTTGCGCCAATTCTTCGCGCCCCCCATTTTGTCCGCTTTGGGCGACGATCTCGACACGGCCCTGCTCGAGCCACGCGAGTGCGACGTCACGGTCTTGTTCTGCGACTTGCGAGGTTTCAGCCACACGGCCGAGGCAGCGGCCGACAATCTGCGCGGCCTGTTGGAACGCGTGAGCCGCGCGCTGGGTGTGATGACCAGCCAGATCCTCAAGCACGGCGGAGTCACGGGCGATTTCCAAGGGGATGCTGCGATGGGCTTCTGGGGCTGGCCCCTGTCATCCCCCGAGTCGCCTCTCGACGCGTGCCGGGCCGCGCTTGGAATTCGCGCGGCGTTTCAAGA